>JBBQMA010000007.1:0-16204 GCA_038328415.1 Chitinophagales bacterium
ATTGTCATCAACTTCAAGGCCGTGCACCAGAAACAGGGCGGAGTATATCCCTTTGTAAATTATTTTCTATTTGGGGTACATCGGAACGAAAAAGGACATTGACTTTCAAATTTATTTTGGACGGGTATGGAAAATTATAATGTAATTTAAAATTGTGCCAAAGCTGAACATTTGTATTTCTAATTCAAGTCCTCATAAATACTTGTACGAAATCCTGAACGAATAAACAATTAAATCAAATATGCGCGGTCTTCCGTCTTCGATCTATTTTCCCACAAATTCCCGGATCGCATTATTTACGACTTCGCTTTTTTCAAACTGAACAAAATGGCCCGCTTTGGGAATCATGAGCAACAAGCTATTTGGAATGCGTCGGCTGCCATCTCGGGCGATGTCCAAGGTGCAGCCCCCGTTGAGGTAACGATTGGGAATTAAATTATCCTTTTCACCAAAAAGGGTAAGCACTGGCTGACGAATTTCAGGCAAGACATCGTATACCGGATAATCAACCATCCCCCTTACATTTTTAGGGATAATATCGCAGTACCAACGAAAGTCTTTTGCTGTGCGCATGGCAATTCTGTCCTGGATCATAAATTCTGCATCCTTGGGAAATTTATAAAAATTGGTTGCAAAATTATTTCGGATCGCATCCACCGGAGTCAGGCACACCATGTCCGGCGTAAGTATCTCCCGGAACCATTGTTTTTGACCTTGATGAAAACGCTCAAATCCGGCAGGTGACACGAGCACGAGTCCACTGATTAATTCGGGATAACCCAATGCCGTCGTGATGGCAATTTGCCCGCCCATAGAATGACCCACCAACGTGACATTCGTCAAATTTAATTCTTGAATAAACGCGGCAATAACTCCCGCGTAAAATGGCATATCGCCGGTATAATCTGCCTTCGAACTGTGGCCATATCCAGGAAGGTCAATCGCGATGCAGCGATATTCTTTTTGTAATGTTTCGATATTCTTTTTCCAAGCCGGCGCATAACTGCCCAGGCCATGCACAAATAAAAGCGTATGCTTACCCGTACCTTGCTCCATATAGGCCATCGAAATACCTTTGTCCAGCACCGTCTGTTTGACCGGCCAGGGGTAAACCATGTCACTCATCTGCTGAAGATCAGCGGGGCGTTGGCAAGCACATCCTGCAAGAAAAAATAGAGCAGGTATAACGAATAACAGGAAATTCTTTTTCATAATGAATAATTAAAACATCAGCCATTTAAATACCATAAATGCCGTCCATGGATTCACGGGCCGCTCTTGGGCCCCACCATTGACCACCGGGCTATCATAAAAATCGCCCAGATTCAACCAGGCTCCATGTATTTCCACATTCATAAACGGCCCAAGTTGCAAACCTGTCATGCCATTTAATTCAGTGCCGATAATAACACCACCATTATTAAGTTCTACATTGCTTAGGCCCGATGCAATGCCCACCTTTCCGTACCAGCGATTGGGAATAAATGCCTTGCTCACGCTCAGTGTGGCCGCAGAAATACCATAACCATTATTTGAAATATCATTTACTGCCGCTACAAATCGATTTACCACATTGCCATGTGGAAAGAGCAAATACGACCCATGACTAATAAAAATAGCACCCGGTGAACCCCAGTTATTACCCGTCAACACACCGCTATATGTTCCGTCCGAGACACCATCATCTCCGGAGGCATAAATTAAGTCAAGCGTTACCGCATCCTGTGGTGTCTGTCCGTGTCGCCACACTGTTTTTAAATTGGCTGCAATCCCTGCAATATCAATGGTTTTGCGCCACTCTCCTCCATTTACCTGGCGGATCGTACCCAAATTTGCATTGACAAATCCGGTGACACTCCACTGATCCCAATACAAGTCTTCATTGCGTCCAAAAAAACCACCTAACCACACCACATCGGCCCTGTAGGGATCTGCACCAAGAGGGAACCGATATACACCGTTATACGATGATAAAATACTCGTCAATCCCTGACCCAAAATAGACGGCCCTCCCTCTCCATTGGATCGGTCTCTAAGCCAGTAGGCCGAGGCGCCCAGATTCCACCTTGGGGATAAGCTATGCTGATAACTAAACTCAGCAAGGGTCACATCATCATCCTGCTCAATATTATTTTCGTAAAGCTGATAAAATCCTGCTTTCCACATATTGTAATCATAATCCCGACGCACACTGATACCTGCAGCATCGCTGCCCCAATAGGCAAGTCGGTAACCCGTATTGGTCATTTTATCAAAATAGGTTCTGTA
Organism: Chitinophagales bacterium; assembly: GCA_038328415.1. GTDB lineage: Bacteria > Bacteroidota > Bacteroidia > Chitinophagales > Saprospiraceae > JAGNXB01. The sequence continues at coordinate 2,269 of JBBQMA010000007.1, forward strand.
GGGATTGTAGGGCGAATCAAACAGCCGCATGAGTCCGACATTAATGGCCCATCCTTTCCAGGGGATCAGCTCCAACTCGACATTTTGCGTCTGAAGATTGACCTGATCCGCTGAAAATCCGCCACCAAAATTACCCCCTACGCCATAGGCCACATCACCCCAGGACCAGTCAAGTTCAAACGAAGCCCGAAGGATAGCCTTGCCATTAAATAAACGGGGTTGGTAAATAAAAAAAGGAAGAATACGCTGTTCCACATAAAACGAACGCAACGTATCGGAAGTCTTTGTGGTATTTTGGCCGAATAACCGACCGATAATTTGTCCTTTTAGAAAATCATTTTCAGGATACATATTACTATTCACCGCCTGACTGAAAAAATAAGCCAGAAATTGAAATTCCTTGTTTTGGCGCTCCGGTACGCCCCTGTCAAAAAATTTATGGACAGCCCCCTGATCCTGTGCGAAGAGTGCAAAATGAGCGGGAAGAAGCAACAATAAAATGTATATTTTCCGCATGAGGTTATTTCAAAAGTGGGGAAATAGGAGTTGCCCAATAGCTATCAGGCAACTCCTCAATAATTTCCTGAAAGGTTAATTCACCTTCACGTACTTCTGGAGATTGATCGTACCCAAGGCACCGCCATTGGTACTTCCAAATCCTAATGCTGCTGTCGGAGGTACTGCTCCAATGGCAGGTTCCGTCTGTACGACTTCATACTGCATATTGGCTCCGTCCACTTTAAAAATACCAACACTGGTCAGCGCCGATGGCGAACTCTGATTCAGCGTGATATTCCAGATAGCGTTTACGCTGGGTCCACTCTGGGTGTACACACCGGTCAGGTTGGAAGGCACACCTCCACTATAAGAAGTCACTGTGTACGTCAGGTTGGTTTTAAATTCAGCATAAATCGAATCGATAGCAAAAAGTGAAACCAACAAAGGAGCGACATCAGCGCCTTTGGACCACCATTTACCCTGAACACCAACCTCACAGGACGTACAACTTCCACCACAGTCAATACCCGTCTCGCTGCCATTCTGGATACCATCAGTACACGTCGCTTCGTCCTTGTCCTTTTTGCAGGAAGGCAAAGCCGCTACCAGACCAATACCAAGCATTGCAATAAACATAATTTTCATAATTTTCATAATAAAAATATTTAAGTGAATTAAAAAAGATTTAAGTGATTGTTTGTATTCTTAAAATTTTTCGATTAATTTTTCCCGTATCACTTTTAGGAATTGCTTCAACAAAAGCTACATATTTTGGTACTTTATAGGTTGCAAGATTTTTTCGGCACCAGTCTAATAAAATGTCAGGGTCATTAAAATCATCCAATGGCCGGACAAAGGCATAACCGACTTCCCCCCATTTATTATCTGGTACCGCGATGACAGCGACTTCAGCCACCTGAGGATGCCGGATCAACACCCGTTCTATTTCCGCAGGATAGACATTCTCCCCTCCGGAAATAAACATGTGCTTCAAACGATCTACGATATAGATATAATGCTCTTCATCTTGCATGACCACGTCCCCTGTACGGAACCATCCATCCACAAATGCCTCTTTGGTGGCTGTAGGATTGCGCCAATAACCCGGTGTCACCATGGGTCCTTTCAACCATAATTCACCGCGCTCACCCGGGGCTACATCCTTTCCCGATTCATCACAAACCCGGATGTTTACATAAAAATTGGGCCGACCGATACTGCCCTTCTTCCGTATAGCATCGTCCTGATGAAGGGACGTAAGATTTGGACCAACTTCAGTAAGCCCATAGCCCTGGCGCACCGCCACACCATTGGCATCCCATACTTCGATTAGAGGCACTGGCATCGGCTCACCACCGACAATCAGATAGTGTAAATGACTAAAGTCGGCATCCTGGAATGCCGGCTCCTCCGTAATCATACGCAACATCGTTGGGACTGCCATAAACAAGGTGACCTGCTTTTGTTGGATTAATTCAAGCGCACGACCCGGATCGAATTTCCGCATGATGCACACATAGCCACCGTGATGCAGGAAAGGCGTCTGCAATACGTTCCATCCGCCGGTATGAAAAGGAGGCATACATTGAATCGTACGGCTCTCTGTATTTACGATCAGGCTCATCGCCGTATTGATGCTATTCCAAATCAGCATTCCCCAGGAATAAATCGCTCCTTTGGGCAAGCCCGTGGTGCCGCTGGTATAGAGAATAAATATTGGGTCCTCTTCCTGAAATGCTGTGGAGGGAAACGGATCAACATCTTTTGTCATCGCCAGGTCCATTAATTCTTCGACCTGAGCAATAGTCATTACCTCCGCCTTATCCACTATTAAAACATCTTCGAGTAGGTGCGAAAATTTAGCATCAACCACCACAAGACCCGGCTGTGCATCACTCATAAGAACGGATAGCTCCGGACGCGTAAGCCTGTAATTTAACGGAACCAAAATGAATCCCAATTTCTGGGCTGCTGAAAATAAGGCGATTTGAGCCAGGCTGTTTTCGGCCAACACGACAACGCGATCACCTTTCTCAATCCCGAATTGCTTACTTAGAAACCATGCTAAATTATCACCGCAGCGGTTGAGTTGACTATACGTTAACGTTAGCCCTGTATCACCATCTTCAACAGCAATATGATCCGGGCGGTATAAAGACCACCTGGCACTCCAGTCAGGTTGCTGCACGTTAGTCATCCGGGGGTAATGATTACTTTAAGGTACCATGGGGAAACACGAATGAATCTCCATACTACGATTGGCTAAGGTAGGACGAATATGACGAAATCGTCGATGATAGAAGTCATTGCATTGAATGAGAGGCATCTATCAACAGAACACGTTGATATGACTAAGGTCATTTCAGAAACTTCCGGATGGCCTCATTAGTCTGACTTGCTTTTTCCCAGTGCACGAAATGTCCGGCATTCGGCACTAAGGTGAGGTGGGCCCCTGGAATGCGCTTTGTTCCTTTTGTAGCCACCTTTTCCGGCGTCAGGTCATGGTGGAGGACCTTGTTCGGAACCAACGCATCACGAGTACCGAATAGGACCAGGACAGGAATATTGATTTCAGGAAGCAGATCCCAGATGGGTTCATCCAGCATGGCCTGCATACATTTGGGTATCATCTGGCAATACAGGTCGTAGGCTTCTGAATTTTCCCGCAATAACAACCGATCCTCCAGCATAAAAGCGGCATCATCCTGCGGGCCATAAAAATTGATTTCAAAATTACGGCGGATTTGGTGGTCCGACATCGATCGGATGAGGCTGAACTGACTAATGGAACGAAACCAGCGTTGTTCCATACTACTAAACTGCTCAAATCCCGCCGGCGCGATCAGGATCAATTTTTCAATGGGAAATAATTGAAGATAATGACACCAAACGGCCACCTGGGCGCCCATCGAATGCCCGGCCAGCACGACGGATTCTAAACCCATTTCTGCCACAAAATCTCGAATCACTTCAGCCATCCATTTCAAGGAAACGGGAAATTCACCCAACGTTGAACGGCCATAATTCGGCATGTCCAGTGCAATACACCGCGCATTGCCCAAGAGACCCTCCATGGTGTGTGTCCACGCCGGGGAATAACTCCCCAGCCCGTGGATCATTAGGATGGTTTTATCTCCTTTACCCACATCCATATAGGCAATTTCCAGTCCGGGTTTCAGACGGCAGAATTGCACGGGATAGGGATAGGGTTCGTAGGGCGGATGGTTGGCCATAAACTAGATCAAAGGGTGCAAAGGTAGCCCTCCTCTACATTCTCTCTACCACGAACCTATACTTTCATACAGGAATTTTATTGTGGTGCAAAGGTAGCCCTCCTCAGACATTCTCTCTACCTGTTGCCCTACGTGTAGCAAAATGAACGGCCAGACCGGTGATGACGGCTACCAAAATGGCACAGGTAGCTGCTACAGCAGGGTTCCGCACGGCCCCGGTTGTATAGGGTGTCAACTGGCCGTAATACACGGCAAAATGCGTTATTAGTGCGGCTAATGATGCCGCAATCGGTGCCGCTTTATGTACGTTTTTGATAAAGATGCCAAAAAGAACAGGTATGAAAGCCGCAGAGAAATAGGCATACACCCCATTCTGTGCAAAAATACCCACGCTCAATGCCGGATGAAGGATTTGATCGCGTGATAAGATAAACGAAACTAATGCCAATAGGGCAATTACCCCTCTGTTGATCCACACCACGCGGGTTTCATGACCTTCCCCTTCCTGCAGGCCTGTCAATGGCTGGATGATATCGGCAGTCAGTGTGGTAGACAGCGACTGAATGAGATTTTCAAGGGTAGATAATCCGGCTGACAATAAGCCAATAATCACTATTAACCCAACCCAAACGACAAATTCAGACACGACATAAGCAGGTATAATCCCATCCATTTTCAACGCTTTTCCTTCAACCGTGAGATCGGGAAATTGCAAACGGGCATATAGCCCCGCGATCACCACACTAAAAAAAAGCATTTGTACCAGTATGGTCGTCGTGAGAAATGTATTGACGTGCCCCTCCTCCTTCAAGAGCATGGATCGTGTGATAATGTGCGGCTGACAGACAATAGCTACCCCAACCACCATAGCACAAAAAATGATCTCAAAGCCATCCCTGAATAGGGGGCTTGATGGGTTCTTCCAGGAACCCAGGAGGGGATCAATGGCATCAAGCTTTCCGATGAATGACATCACGCCGCCTTTAAAATGTTCATACCCACTGCCCAGCAAGACAACGGCTACAATAATCATGATGCCTGCCTGAATGGCATTAGTATACACCATGCTATTGGCCCCGCCAAACATCATATAGCCAAAGATAAAGACAATGAGTCCGCCCAGCACCCAGATTTCATGGGCATTGAGGGCACTGGCCAGCACCTTGGTCATGCCGACCGCTATTAGCACAATAAACGTGATCAGCAAAAGAGAGAGGACGGCAAAATAAATCCCAAAGCCTTTACTCCCATAACGTGTACCCATCCATTGGGCCATGGTCAGGGCCTTGACGGCTTTGCCATGTCTTCTGAATGCCTTGGTCAGAACGACAAGGGAGATATATAAGGCCAACGGCATAAATACAGCATAGGATAGAACCCCACTAATGCCATATAAAGCAATGAATCCGGGATTAATAATGAAGGTCGCGGCGCTGGTCATCGATGCCGCCAGGGATAACCCGACCATGACGGGATGGAACGCAACACTGCCCAAGGCATAATCCCCAAGCGATTTTGTTTGCCGGGCTCCCCGGATCACTAGGAATAAAGTAATCCCGGCATAAGCCAGCAGGACGAAAATGGTCGCATTGACCAGCGCGGAGGAAGCCATATTTTAATTTGAATGAAGCTAAGGTACAATGGAGGATTGTGTTTATTGTGTGGAAAAGTCCAGATGGACCTTATAATTTGCCTCAATGCCAATGGAAGACGGAGGAAGCGTAGAAGGTCGAAGGTCTGAAGGTCTGAAGGTCGAAGGTCGAAGGTCTGAAGGTCGTCGGTCGTCGGTCGTTTGAAGGACAGGTAATGAACTTACAAACAACAAACCCCAAAAAACTAGCCTCTAAGCCTAAGTAATTATCCCAAGATGTTGGAATGTTGGGTGTTTGATTTTTAGGGCACAGTTAGTTTTAACCTAAACCTTCGAGGACCCCCTAGACCCCAAACCAACCTGTTTCACAACGGTAGGCAGGCATTTCAACGTTTCAACGTTCTCCAGTTCTACGATTCTCCGATTCTACGAATAACCTCAACCTCAACCTCAAAAACGCTTCAACGTTCTCCAGTTCTACGATTCTCCGATTCTACGATTCTACAAATAACCTCAACCTCAACCTCATAAACATTTCAATGCTTCAACGCTTCAACGTTTTCCGATTCTCCGATTCTCCGATTCTACGAATAACCTCAACCTCAACCTCAACCTCAACCTCAACCTCAACCTCAACCTCAACCTCATAAACATTTCAACGCTTCAACGTTCTCCGATTCTACTCAAAGCCCTGCATTTCTCCGTCGTCGGGCAAGCTCTAAACTCCTATAAACATTTTAACGCTTCAACATTTCTACGTTCTCCAGTTCTACGATTCTCCAGTTCTACGATTCTACGATTCTACGAATAACCTCAACCTCAACCTCATACGCCAAATGCAATAACCTATCAAGCTATTTGCCAATTTGTTTAGAATATTTCTAAATAAGAGGGTTATGTGATCCCTCGTCTGGTACTAAATGTTAAGGTCATACTTTTGCACGAATTGAAACGTGTATCCGCCATGAGTTGGTTTTCCCATTTTCTTACTTCGTCCATAGGGCAAAAACTGGTCATGAGTCTGACTGGTCTGTTCCTGATCATCTTTTTATTGGTCCACCTGGCGGGCAATCTGCAGTTGATAGCCGATGATGGCGGTGAGTCCTTCAACGTGTATGCGAAGTTCATGACCACCAACCCGCTGATCAAGACGTCCTCTTACCTGCTTTATGCCTTTATCCTCTTGCATACCTTTCAGGGGATCATGTTGTGGCGTAAAAACCGTGCATCCAGAGGGGACATCGATTACGCCGTCAAACGCACACGGTCCGTAAATACCAGTGCCTTTCTGTCCAGCCGCATGGCCTGGCTGGGGATCATCATTTTTGTATTCCTCCTCATCCATATGTACCAGTTCTGGTTGCAAATGAAATTGGGGAATATCGCTCTGGTCACCTATGATGCCTATCCCGAGCCCATCCAAGACTTGTATGCCTCCGTGTTTATAGTATATAAAAATCCGGCCTTTGTCCTCTTCTACGTGCTCAGCATGGTCGTAGTAGGACTCCACCTGTGGCACGGATTCCAATCTGCTTTTCAAACACTGGGCCTCAACCACCGCAAATACACGCCGCTCATCCACGCAGTGGGCAAGATGTATGCCATTGTGATACCGGCGCTTTTTGCGTTGATTCCCTTGTATATGTATCTGTTTCTTTAATCCCGGACAAACACGCCATCATGACGCATGTAATCTTGAGGATAGCTCATCACACGCCAGATTTTGACCAAGTACAATCCGGGAAAGTCGTACCCGGGACGTATAATCCAATTATAAATCCAGGTTTTCTGCCTAATCCGGAAGCCGTAAATAGGGCATCGATATGAAATTAGAAGGTAAAATTCCACAGGGCGCCATTGCCGATAAATGGACCCGCTACAAAGCGGAATGCCCGATCGTAGCACCGCATAACAAACGCCGGCTCGACATCATCGTAGTAGGCACGGGCCTCGCCGGTGCATCCGCCGCTGCTTCGCTGGCCGAACTGGGCTACAATGTCAAAGCCTTTACCTTTCATGACAGCCCGCGACGTGCGCACTCCATCGCAGCGCAAGGCGGTATCAACGCCGCGAAAAACTATGCTAATGACGGTGACAGTGTGCATCGCCTTTTTTACGATACGGTGAAAGGTGGTGACTACCGGGCCAGGGAGGGCAATGTCCATCGGCTGGCAGAGGTCAGTGGGGATATCATCGACCAGTGTGTGGCCCAGGGTGTACCCTTTGCCCGCGAGTACGGTGGCTTGCTGGAAACCCGTTCGTTTGGCGGTGTGCAGGTCAGTCGTACCTTCTATGCCCGCGGCCAGACCGGCCAGCAACTCCTGATCGGCGCCTATCAGGCCCTGAGCCGTCAGATTCATACCGGTGGTGTGCAGATGTATAATCGGCACGAAATGCTCGATGTGGTGATGATCGATGGCAAGGCTCGCGGCATCATCGCCCGCAACCTCGTGACCGGCAAGCTGGAGCGTTTTGGTGCGCATGCCGTTGTATTGGCTACCGGTGGCTATGGCAACGTATTCTATCTCTCTACCAATGCCATGATGTGCAACGTGACCGCGGCATGGCGAGCGGTAAAACGGGGCGCGTATATGGCCAATCCCTGTTACACCCAGATTCACCCTACCTGTATCCCAGTGAGCGGCGACTACCAGTCCAAGCTTACCCTCATGTCGGAATCCCTGCGCAACGACGGTCGGGTGTGGGTGCCACGACTGAAAGATGATGTGATGGCCATACGGGAAGGCCGCAAAAAACCGATAGGTATAGCCGAGGCAGATCGCGATTATTACCTGGAACGCCGCTATCCGGCTTTTGGTAATCTGGTGCCCCGGGATGTTGCTTCTCGCGCCGCCAAAATCGCCTGTGATGAGGGCCACGGCGTCAGCCGCAGCGGCCTCGCCGTGTACCTCGATTTTGCAGCAGCCATCGAGCGGTATGGCAAGTCGAAGGCACACGCCACCGGCCTGGAAAACCCTGACAAAGCCACGATCACACGCCTTGGAGAGGCCGTGGTGAGTGAGAAGTATGGCAACCTGTTTGAAATGTATGAAAAGATCACCGGCGATGATCCTTACAAGACGCCGATGATGATCTTCCCGGCTGTGCACTATACGATGGGCGGACTGTGGGTAGATTATAATTTGCAGACAAATATTCCTGGCTTGTTTGCGCTGGGCGAAGCTAACTTCTCCGACCATGGTGCCAATCGCCTGGGTGCATCTGCATTGATGCAGGGTCTGGCCGATGGGTATTTTGTCCTGCCTTACACCATTGGTGCTTTCCTCGCCGACGAAATCAGATCCCCCGCTATCGATACGAAGCACGATGCGTTTGTGCAAACGGAGAAGGAAGTCGAGGGACGCATCTCAAAACTCCTGAATATCGGTGGCAGTCAGTCAGTAGAAAGTTTCCATCGCCGACTTGGCTTGACGATGTGGGACTATTGCGGCATGGCCCGAAATGCGGAAGGTCTCACCAAGGCCCGCAAAATCATCCAGGATCTCCGCGAGGAATTTTATAGGGATGTATTTGTACCTGGTCAGGCTGACGAGTATAATCCCGAATTGGAAAAAGCACAGCGTGTGGCCGATTTTATAGAACTCGGCGAACTGATGGTCGTAGATGCACTCCAACGCAACGAAAGTTGTGGCGGACACTTCAGGGAGGAATACCAAAGTGCGGATGGCGAAGCCCAACGTAACGATGCCGACTATGCCTACGTCTCTGCCTGGGAATGGATGGATACCGGTAAAGAACCCGAACTCCATAAAGAGGAACTGGTGTTTGAAAACGTGGCGTTAAAAACAAGATCCTACGCATAATTAGCCAACCCAATCCGATAACTATTAATCCTGTCAAAATCATCAACACGATGAAGCTCAAACTAAAAATATGGCGCCAAAAGGGCCCTTCCGATAAAGGTGGTTTTGAAAATTACGACATTGAGGCCAATGAGCACATGTCCTTCCTGGAAATGCTCGATGTGCTCAATGAAGATTTGATCAGCAAAAAGCAGGAACCGGTAGCGTTCGAACATGATTGTCGGGAAGGCATCTGCGGTACCTGCAGCATGGTCATTGACGGCCTGCCACACGGGCCGCAGGCGGGCACGACCGCCTGCCAGTTGCATATGCGCCATTATAAGGAAGGGGAGACGATTGTCATCGAACCCTTCCGTGCAAGGTCGTTTCCGGTGATCAAAGATTTAGTGGTCGACCGCTCAGCGTTTGACCGAATCATCCAGGCCGGTGGATATATCTCCGTGAATACGGGTTCGGCACCCGATGGCAATGCCGTCCTGGTAGAGCGGGATAAATCCTCCCTGGCATTTGAGGCGGCTGCCTGCATCGGTTGCGGTGCCTGCGTGGCCGCTTGTCCGAACGCTGCGGCGATGCTTTTTGTATCGGCCAAGGTAAGTCACCTGGGCCTCTTGCCACAGGGCGCTACGGAAGCGGATGGGCGGGTAATAAATATGGTGAAACAAATGGATGAGGAAGGTTTCGGCCGCTGCTCCAATGTCACCGCTTGCGAAGCCGAATGCCCCAAGCAAATCAGCGTCACCAATATCGCCCGACTCAATCGCGCTTACCTGGGCGCCGCGCTTAGGTCCGAGAAAAACGTCTAAAGGACGGAGGTAGTGTAGGATGTAGAATGGAATGTGAGGTCGAAGGTCGAAGGTCTGAAGGTCGAAGGTCGAAGGTCTGAAGGTCGAAGGTCTGAAGGTCGAAGGTCGAAGGTCGAAGGTCGAAGGTCATCCGTCATCCGTCATCGGTCTGAAGGTCATCGGTCTGAAGGTCGAAGGTCATCCGTCATCGGTCGAAGGTCGAAGGTCTGAAGGTCGAAGGTCTGAAGGTCGAAGGTCTGAAGGTTTGAAGGTCTGAAGGTCGAAGGTCGAAGGTCGAAGGTCGAAGGTCGAAGGTCTGAAGGTCGAAGGTCTGACGGTCGAAGGTCGAAGGTCTGAAGGTCTGAAGGTCGAAGGAGTAGGGACGGAGTCGTTGTTGGTTGATCGTTGATCGTTTGAAGGACAACCAGACAACCTGACAACCTTAGTGTCGTTGTTCGTTTGAAGGATGCTACTCATAACCCTGCATTTCTTGGTCGTCAGTCAAGCTCCTAACTCCAAATAACATTTCAACACTTCAACGTTTCAACGCTTTCCGATTCTACAAATAACCTCAACCTCAACCTCAACCTCCAAAACGCTTCAACGCTTTCCGATTCTACGATTCTACAAATAACCTCAACCTCTACCTCATAAACATTTCAACACTTCAACGAATAAACACATAACCTCAAATAGACCATTCAAAACGTGTAATGCATTCCGACTCCGAGGGTGAGATTGAGTATGGTTGATGGGAAGTACGTCTTGGGATCCTCGCCGGAATAAACCCTCCGTCGCCATAGGTAGGACCCATTACTTCCTCGTTCTGATGAATTGAAATCATTGAGCGAAATACTTCCGGTCGCTTCTAATGTCGCCGAAAAACCGGGGGCGAGCTGCATGTTCCATCCGAAACCGCCCAACATCGAGAAAATCACCGTTTTATATAAATCCCGGCTATCCTCTGGCAATTGATCAGGGATCAAATCTACCGGTACATAATTATCAAAAGCGGGTTTAATATCCTTTAAGTCCGCTTCCTGCCAGGTGTTGCCGGTTTCTTGATTTCGCTTGCTATATTGTACATCTACGGATTGAAATAACCCCAATTGAGGGCCGGCAATCAAAAAAAAGCTGTGTTTCGTTTTTAAAGCCAGTTCAATACTCTTCTCTGTGCCTACATAGGCCAGATCGGAGGAAATAAGATGGTGCCTGTAGGTCAGACTAAAATTGAGGAGAGAAAACGCCACCGTCTTGCGGAGATCAACATTAGCCTCGGTGCTGGCGCTGGCATAGGAATCCGCAAAGAGATACCGGACTTGCTGGGCCTCCACCCCCGCCTGCAATTTACTCCAGGGGCGGATAGCCACCCCGATGTGGCCACCATACCGGATAAGAATCTCCGGCTTATAGCTCATCTTTGGGAAACCATAATTATTCTGATTCAGCATATTGCTCAATCCTCCCCCGACAGACCCGCCAATATAGAAAGCTGGCGGTGGGCCAAACTGAGCAAAGGCCCGATCGAACGAACTGGCCAAAAGGAGTAGAACCAAGACAACAGACGGAAAAACAGGCATTCCAGATAGTTATTATTGCAAGATACGTTTAATATGTTGGATTCAAGGCCAAATAGGAATGCAAATTGTTTTGCATCTTTTCAAAAATCTAATATCCAGGAAATGCACTTAAAGGCTCTTTCATTCGGACTTTTTAGGCTTTATAATTCATGCCGACATCATCCAATTTCCCGATTAAAGGGCAAAATTTACAACTGCTGAAATACCAAGCGTGCCCAAATGTGCCGACCGGTAGGGCTTGCCGCGCAGATAATAAGGCCGACGCCAGGCATAACCGCCATCTGTCGCCTTATTCGAACTATTGACATCCGTGACAGAAATACTGCCATACACCTCCAATCCAATGTCAAAGCGCGGACCCAGTTTTTTGTTCCAACCCGCACCCAGCAACACCTCCAGAATGAGCGGATTAAACAATTCGTTGCGATTTTCGGGCAGGTAGTCCGGAATCTTTGACACCGGTAAAAAGCTATTGAAAACAGGCTTAAGATCAATCAGGTCCACATCAGCCCACTTATTTTCCGTTGCAGCATTTCGCTTTGAAATACGCAAATCCCCCTTTTGCAAAATGGATAGCTGAATACCACCTAGCACATAAAAAACATCGGGACGTCGAAGCTCTTCGCGTACCTCTCGCTTTTTCAACGCCATGAGCTTATCCTGATTGAATAAATAATGGCGATAGGTAAACGGAATTTGGATAAACTGTGTTGAAATACTTTTCTGCATATCCATACCCGACTCCGTGCTCAGCGAATAGGGCCCATAGGTGTCGGAATACTTAAATTCTCCACGACTGTAATTTAATCCTATCTGGAACCTGTTCCATGGCATTGATGCAAAACCAAGATTGATTCCGACCATCTGGACACCGGATGGATTATAATCCATCTTGGGGAATCCGAATGTATTGTGATTAAGTATTGCCCCTAATCCACCCCCAATATTAAAACCAATATAAAGCTGTTCATCCTTTACCCTGTCCTGACTGCGGGCCGGGACAAACATGGTTAAAAAAAAGACCAAGGCTAACAGATAATTGGAAATCGTTCTCATAAATGAAAGGTTGCAATGTCATTTGATAGATGCATCGCCTATTATTATGACAGCGAAAGTGGCGGCAAAGCTACTCAAATATATAGGAGATAAAATGAGCCCTCGGTTAATTTGCTATGAAAATAACCCTTCAAGCAACTCATCCTGCACCCTGTGCGCAAGCGTAACGTTCAGACGTGGCTCAGCCTGCATGGCTCGTTTTATGGCCCAGTCCGCTTCGTCATTTCTAGCCCACGACCTGCGGGCAATGCCATTATTCACATCCCAATGGAGCATCATAGCCAAGCGGCGATCTGCAGCTACACTTCCATCCAGTACCATGCCAAAACCTCCGTTAATCACCTCACCCCAACCAACTCCTCCCCCATTATGGAGACTGACCCAGGTCGCGCCCCGGAATGCATCACCAACAAAATTTTGAACGGCCATATCCGCCGTGAATCGCGATCCGTCGTATATATTCGCCGTTTCCCGATACGGTGAGTCTGTCCCGGATACATCATGGTGATCCCGGCCAAGCACCACCGGCCCCTTGAGCCGGCCATCGCGGATGGCCACATTGAATGCAGATGCAATCCGGATCCTGCCCTCCGCATCCGCATAAAGTATACGTGATTTGGAACCCACCACCGGAATGTTCGCGTCTGCCGAACGGATCCAGAGCAGGTTATCTTCCAACTGGCTCTGGATATCGGCAGGCGCCATAGATTTCATATCTGCCAGTATATCTCCGGCGATGTTGTCTGTCAGGTCCAAATCCGCCTTCTCCCCGGAACAACACACCCAACGGAAGGGACCAAAACCGTAATCAAAGCACATGGGGCCCATGATGTCTTCCACATAAGATGGATAGCGGTAGATGCCGGTGTCCTTGTCTTTCCATACATCGGCATCACTGTCGCCGGCTTCTTTAAGGAAGGCATTGCCATAATCCCAAAAATACATGCCGCGATCCGCCATCGCGTTTACCGCACGCACATGCCGCCTCAACGTATCGCGCACAGAAGCCATGAATAGTGGCTTGTTCCCGATAAGCAGGGATTTGGCCTCTTCGTAACTATACCCCGCCGGACAATAACCCAGGTCATCAATATTATGTAGGGAGGTCTGGTCCGAACCCAGTTCAATATGCACCCCGGAATCAACCAAATGCTCCCAAAGATCGACGATATTCCCATGGTAAATAAGCGCAATCGCTTCCCCCGCTTCCCGGCATTGCACCATCCGCCCGATCAAGGCATCCACATCGTCATAGACATTCTCACGCGAGATGTAGCCATCCGCAATCCGCTGATCAATCGCCTGGCTATCCACTTCGGCCAGCACACCTACGGCACCAGTAATGATGGCTGCCAGTGCCTGGGCGCCGGAC
>JBBQMA010000008.1:0-15524 GCA_038328415.1 Chitinophagales bacterium
CTCCTGCGCTTCGGTGCGACTGGTCATCTCATGAATAGGCAATCGCTGGAGTGCATCGAGAATGGTTTCATGCCCACCAGGATATTCCTTTGTGCCAATATCAACGACCATCAGCTTCTCGACAAGGTCCGGATGTTCTAACGCCAAATGCATGGCCACCTTGCCACCCATGGAATGGCCGAGCAGATTGACCCGGTGCATCCATTCCTTGTCCAACAGATGTACCAGATCAGCCACCATAGCTGCATAAGTCATTACCTCGTGGTGCGGTGATCGGCCATGATTGCGCAGATCGACCAGCACCACGGTATGATCCGATGCAAACTGACGGGCGAGGCCCATCCAGTTGTCGGAAGTACCAAACAAGCCATGCAGAATGACTAGCGGGTCACCTTGACCAATTATTTTGGAATGAATCTCCATGATCTATATTCACCTAGTGTGCTAAAACTATACGTAGCAGCAAATGGTTCGGTTTAGTTGTATCATCAGCTATAGATGGGAGGCAACGCTTTAATCCCTTCCCAACTGAGTAGGGTACCCATGATCGCGCAAGAGGGCTTCCTGCCGAAAGAGGGCAAGGTCGGCCTGTACCATGTCCCTGACAAGATCGTCCAGCGTGTGCTCCGGCTCCCATCCCAGTTTGGCTTTGGCCTTTGAGGCATCGCCTACCAGCAGGTCCACTTCGGCCGGACGGAAATACCTTGGGTCAATGGCCAGCACGTCCATACCCTGTTGCAGCCAGGTCGATGCATGTTCCGGCAGCAGACTCCAGTCCATGCCAGTGAGTGTGCCTCGTTCATCAACACCCTGGCCGGTGAATTCGATGGTCAAACCTGCTTCCCGGAAAGCCATCCGCACAAATTCGCGCACAGCCGTTGTTTTGCCGGTCGCAAGTACAAAATCTTCGGGTTCGTCCTGTTGCAGCATTCGATACATCCCATCTACATAGTCACGTGCATGACCCCAGTCGCGCTGCGCGTCGAGATTGCCCAGCCAGAATTTGGACTGCAAACCCAGGGCAATACGCGCTGCAGCACGAGTTATTTTTCGTGTTACAAATGTCTCTCCACGCAGGGGTGACTCGTGATTAAATAGGATGCCATTGCAGGCAAACATGCCATAGGCTTCCCTGTAATTGACCGTGATCCAGTAGGCATATAATTTGGCGACCCCATAGGGTGAGCGGGGATAAAAGGGTGTCTTTTCCGTTTGCGGCACTTCCTGTACCATCCCGTAGAGTTCGGATGTGGACGCCTGATAATATTTTGTTTTTTTCTCCAGTCCAAGAAGCCGAATAGCTTCAAGGAGCCTCAGGGCACCGAGAGCATCTGCATTGGCGGTATATTCGGGTGTCTCGAAGCTGACTTGTACATGTGACTGGGCGCCCAGATTATAGACCTCATCGGGTTGCACCTCCTGCATGATCCGGATAAGATTGGTGCTGTCTGTGAGGTCACCATAGTGCATGATAAAATGGCGATTGTCGATATGCGGGTCTTCGTATAAATGATCAACACGCTGTGTATTAAACAGGGATGAACGGCGTTTGATGCCGTGCACGATGTAACCCTTTTTAAGGAGCAATTCAGCCAGGTAGGCTCCATCCTGTCCGGTGATGCCGGTGATCAGCGCTGTTTTCATGGGCTAAAGGTAGGGTGTAGGGATGGCTTGTCACCCATTAAATACCCTCGAGCCAATAGAGCAACCTGCCGGCATATTCATGGGTCGCTTGTTGCATGAGTCCGATTTTGCGGGGAGAGGGCAGCCAATCGTAGGTCCAGCGGTTGGGATCGATTTTAACAGCGTGGTTTGTTGGCGCTGGGATGGGGTCCAATCCGACACGATGAAACCAGCTCAAGGCCCGGGGCAGATGAAGGGCACTGGTGACCAGAATCAGCGATGTATGTTTCCCAAAACGATCAAAATAGGCGCTGGCTTCGGCCTTAGTTTGAGCGGGTTTCACAAGCAAGAGTGTGTCGGCCGGGTCCACGCCAAGATCCAGCGCCGCCTGAGCCAGTGTCTCCGCCTGACTCAGGCGGCCGGATTGAGCATAGCCTGAACAGACGATTTTGCTGCCTGGCAGCAGGCGGTGCAACCGGACACCTTCCACCAATCTGCCCAGCGCCTCACTGGAAAGTCGGTTGGCCGCCGTCAATTCAGGCGCATTACTTTGGCCGCCACCTAACACGACAATATGCCATTCCTTCCCAGGAGGCAGTGTGGCAGGATCAAGGGTGATATATTGTTTTTCCAATTGCCGGGTTAGCAACTCAGGCACCGGACTGGTGCTGATCACAAATAACCAGATGGCCGAGGCCCACATGGCAAATTTCGCCAGCCCTTTCCGACGTTTGTACCGACCCAGAAAATAGAGGCCTACCAGCACCCAAAACAGAATCACCGGATTGACCAGATTGTTCAAAAAAGTGAGCATACAGCCTTCATCAGCTTATAGGCTGATTCACGGGCAAAGGTACATGAAGTTGGCGGACGGTAGTGAAGCCGTGCAGTGACTACTAGTGTCATGTCAACACTACTTTAGACCGCCCAAGTCTTATTCTTTTTCCTCATATCTTCAAAATAAATCCCTTACGTAGCTATGGCTATGCGCAGAATTTCTTTCTCGATCTGAGAAAAAATTACAGCGACTTAACCGACACAATAGCATTGACATGACACTAGGGCCAGACAAGATATAGGATTCGCACTTTAATGGTCAATGCAAAAAGCACCCTTTCCAATGACATGTTCGAAGCAACCGTTGTGCCCTCCATTTGCGTTCGTGCCGTGATTCAATTTTTGGACCTCGTGCCTTTGCAGATTAGTGTTTTGTAGTGGCACATGTTCCGCATTTACGGTGGATCACTCTGCCGGAACAACCTGCCAACAGCCATCAAGGCACTTCCCATTAGCAACCTGCCAAACGACCGCTATCCCGCTGGAATGCGGCCCACCTTTTACCGGTTTTAATGTGTAGCTACCGTTCAATCTTTAATTTTTTGTAGTATTACACGCTGATAATAACATTGGCAGCCTGGATAACCATGGTAGATGGATCTAAAAAATGATCGAATACGGGTAACCTTTAGGCTGCCCTTCAAATAAAACGTTGAAACTATTTAATCACTCTAATTGATCTGTTTTATGAAAAAAATGATGCCTTTTGCAATTTTAATGCTTGCTTTCGTGGGCAGTGCGTTGTTGAATCCAATTGCTGCACAGGATGCCAAAAAAGAAATGAAGGCGTTTGCCAAAGCCTGGGAGGATGCCTACAACCAGGGCAACACCGCTTTGTTGACCAGCATGTACATGGATGAAGCTACTAGTGTAAATGTTGCTGATGGTTCGACAAAGACCATTACTAGACAGGAGCGCAAAGCTGATTTCGCTAAAAGCTTTAAAGAGTCTAAAGAGAAAATTTCCATTAAGGTGGATAATGCCGAAACCTTGCCTGATGGCCAGGTTAAGTTGACCGGTACTTACTCTGGATCAAGTATGAATAAAGCGACCGGAGAAAAAGAAAAATGGACTGGATCATACGAGCATATTGCTGTAAAGCATAAAGGCAAATGGAAGTTGGTTCAGACCAAAAACATGAACGACGGTACAGATGCAGCACAATAAGTGCCGCGTTGCATTGCAACAACATCTGCCCTGTTGAAAAAAGAAAGGTGGCCTATCGGTCACCTTTCTTTTTAATATGAACGTCGCATCCTTTTGTGGGTCGAAAGCGGCAATTAAAATAAGACAACATCCTTTGGGGCAGCTGATATAAGCAAAATGGTAGATCAAGGTTACACCTTAATGATTTATATGAAATCAACTTTAGTTCCAAAGCTACCCGGATCATGAAGGTTATATTTTTTACCACAAGGATAATCAGCCAACCAATCAAGAATCGGAGAATGGCGAAGGTCATATAAATTTGGGGATGCAAGGATAGTTGCAAAACGTGTCCCATATTCCTACCCGGCGAATAGTACCCATGAGCAGGATATTGGTTTTTGTGATGGCAATTTAGTCCAAATATAAAATGGATTGCTTTTAGCATGCAAATGGCAAAATCTCTTGAAATTCTAATGCTGCTGGACCATTAAGGATACTTTAAAGATGTTTATTAAAATTCACAGGCGTCCAAAATATTTTTTGAGTTTTTCTAAATTTCCATTCTTAAATGCCCCTATTTGAGAATATTTTACAAAGGGATATACTCCGCCCTGTTTCTGGTGTATGGCCTTAAAGTTGATGACAACTTATTTGGTCCGGCACCGCCTCATTAGCCGGCGAGGCTTGTTACTTTTAGTTGCGCCAAAAAGCCTGCCTGGCCGGCAGACAGGTAACCAAAAATCTACCTGCCAATTGGCAGGCCTGACTGACTGGCGTATTGCAGGCAGGGCGCTTGTTCTCGAAAGGCTCGCTGGTTAGTGATGAATTTGGTGTAAAAATCCTAAATAGCATTACGTAAGCCTCGCGCAGGAGCGCTCGGTTCGCTCACCGAATGTCCACTGGACATTCGCCCCTTTGGGGTGCGTGAGCTCACACATAAAAAGGCGCCCCCTGCGGGCATTGGTCGCCGAAGCCTTGGCGAAGGCGAATCAACTACGTACTGGGGGCGAGCTGTTCGAGAACGGTTTTAATTAAGAAATTGATTATCTGTTCTAATGTGCTTTTAATCCTAATGTTAAAAGAGGGATAGTTTTCGTTATTAAGCTTTTTTGCAATACAAAACATTGATTATCAGTCGAAATTATTCTGCATTCCATTCGTTTTGGACAGTAGTGGTTCTGATTATGCCCTTCGAACTTTTTACTTTCTACCGCATCTAATTCGAAATAACTCGACAACCCTGTTATAGAGTTTAAGGCTAGCAATGACCATTTCAAATTATTTATGGGAATAGTAAAAGAAAAAACCCCTTCTCACGAGTGTGAAAAGAGGTTCCAATAATTCCTTTTCGTAGCCAGAATTTGCTGCCGAGCTAAACAAGAGGGTCTTTGTATGTGAAAAGGTTTAATTCTTATTATTTACGGAAAGGTCTTTAAATCCCTGACCGATAGCGTCCATGTCATGTTTGAACTCGCGCTTGAAAGATTCCCAGTCACTTTGATTGGCTTCATAGTTAGCTATCCGGCTGTTTAATTCCTTGTTACGCTGTTCTAGTGCGTCTACACGTTCGGCATATGCTTTGTCAGCCGCATTGTTGGATTTTTTAGCCTTTGCTTTAAGTTCGGCGATGCGCGTTTCATTGCTTTTGATCACCATTTCGTTTTCACTGCGGAACATTTTCCATTCCTCTTCACTGGCTACTTTTGCAGCATCAGCAGCGACTTCTTGTTTTACATCTTGCAGATCGTCTTGGGCATCCTCAACATCCTCTGTTGCGTTTTCAACCTTGTCGGCTGAAGACTGACAGCTTGTAAACATAGTTGCGAAGAGGAGGGACATAGCCAGTGCCACTAAATAAATAGGATTTTTCATGTTGTTGTGTTTAAGTGCTAATGTTTTGTTAAAAATCACCGTTTGACATGAATGTCAAACGGTGATTCAATTAATTAAATTGAACTAAAGAGCTGCTATAATTTTATGCAGCTCCTCTTTAGATTTACCTAATTTGACTTGCAGTCTGCCCATCATTTCATCCTTTTTGCCTTCAGCAAATAGGAGATCGTCATCGGTCAATTGTGCAAACTTTTGCTTGAGTTTGCCTTTTTGCTCGTTCCAGTTGCCTTTTACTTCTGTCGTATTCATAATTGTTATTTTAAGGTGTGAAATAATTTCCACATGTAAAGATGTGGATTGCCCTGCCAATCCCATTTACACAATTATCACAATATGTTGTATAATTGACAGATGGGTAGTGTAGACGTCACTCCTAGAGAAATGACATGTCTACTACTAAGAAGGCTGCCTCGTTGTACACGAGGCAGCCGTACGCTATGAGAAAACTAAAAAGGGGGAAATTATTTCTTGGGAATAATATCGATAATAACCGTTCGGTTGTAAAATCGTTCTTCCGGTAGATTGTTATCAAATGGAGCTAAGGTCAGGTTCTCACCTGATCCGTAAACATTGAATTTCACATCACCCCTTCCAGATTTAGACAGAGCGCTTGAAAGGATTCCTTTCACATCATTAGCCCTTGCCAAAGACAAATCCTGATTATAAGCTTCATCACCTATAATGTCGGTGTGCCCATGGATAATGACGGTACTTCCTGGGAGTATTTGTGGTGCCACAACCTCACTGAGGTATTTTTCATAAAGGGTGGCTGCTTTTGATTCATCAAATTCATAAACCACACTGAGACGAATGCCTTGATCATCTTTGGAAGGTGTCCATAATACCATGTGAACTGGTGCCTCCCTTGTCACGGTCATGCCCTTTTTTGTTTGACCAACCATTGTTGCCTTATAATCGCCTTCCGGATTTGTACCAAGAATAGATTTTCCGGAAAAGTATACCACATCCCTAGTATAAGGACCGTACGTTTGAAGGTTATTCTTTTTATCACGCAGTTCCAATTTCCATGATTGCAACGCCTTTTCAGCGCCTTCTACATGGAAGGCTACATAGCTGTCAAACGGAGCTGTTTGCAGTCTATTTATGACCACAGGTTTCATGTAAGCACCTTTGCCCGTTTGAAATTCCATCAATAAGGCAGGTGAAGCACTTTCGATGGAAACCCGACGATCACCAGCACGAAGCATATCCAGGTCAACAGTACTGCCTGGCTTTTCGGATGGCAACTTTGGCTTATCACGGCCTTCAATGCTTATCCGGGAGCTGTTAATACCAAAGATGTCTACCAAGTATTTTTTCACACTTGCAGCCATCGTTGTACCATCGTCCAGGCCTTTTTCCGAGGAGCCTACAAGGTTTATCGTTGCTGTGGGATTCTTACCCATGCGATCACCCAGGATATTCAGTACGTTGTAATAAACATGCAGTCCGCGATCAGCACGACCTGACAAATCCTTTGGAGCGTTCTCCTCTAATTGATCCTCTTTAAAATCAGCTATCTGATTTTTCTTAAGTGAAATGTACCTTTTAGGTATTTCTGTCGAGCCGAGATCAAAAAATACATAATTAAGTACCGGAAACGTTTCACGCACACGTCGTTCTGTTGGAATATTTTCAGGCGAGTTTACATAAAACCGAATTCCTGCATCAAACAGATTAGGTTCGCCACCACCAGATATCATTGGTTCAGGTGAACCATAACCAAATTTAAGCGCAGCCCCTAATCGTACTGTTGTTATATTCCATGTTTCAACGGAACGTGGTGATTGTCCAAAATAAGGTTGAAACGATATAAACGGTGAAAGAAAACTCTGCATTGCTACATTCTGCGATGAAAGTGGAATATCATATCCGGCACCAATTTGCATCGATATCAACGTTTCATGGACATTGCTAAGATCGCCTTTCACATCAGGGGTTGGAAGTTGATCGGGAAAATCCGGGTTTAATCCAAGTTCATAGGTAAATTCCTTTTGCAGATTAAATGCAAAACGCGGTCCGCCAAACAAATAAAAATTGCCATTGAATGGAGCAAAACGAATACTTGGCTCCACCGTAAGGTAACTCAAATTTGTTTTGAGATCGGCAGCACAATTACACACCGTTGATTTTTGATCAAAAGCACTATTACGGCCGTCATATCCAGCTTGCAGCATAATTCCAAAACGCGTGTCGGGAATCATGTATTCCACGAGGGGCGCAACGAATAAACCGACACCGGCGCCATCATGAAAGGTAACCGGACTTCTGAACCCGTCATTTAATTGTTGGGTTGAACCTCTGTAAAAGTTGACATTTGCACCGGCTGCGACACCAAACAACCATGCTGGTCGGGTGTACATTTGCTCCTGAGCCTGTAAGGTCACCTGGAACATTGTCCAAAGCACACCTGCCAATAGCAGACTTTTTAAGGATATTAGTTTTGAAAACCCTGCCTTGCATGGTTTCAGTTGATTTGATTTTATATTTTGGATCATAATCCTGAATTAAGGTTTGTTGATAATATTTGTGTCGCTTAATACAACAGCACCATTTTGTGCCAGCAGGCGTCCGTTCACTGACGCGTTCGGATTCAACGTGATTGAAGTTAATGCAAGGATGATTCCTTTAAACGTTGTATTACTACCGATAGTAGCAGAGCTGCCCACCTGCCAAAAAACATTAGAGGCTTTTGCACCATTTATAAGCAATACATCACCTCCTATTGTTGTCAGATCAGTACCTATCTGGAAAACCCAAAATGCATTGGCATCTCCTTTTGCATCCAGCGTCAGGTTGCCCGATTGAATTAAAAAACCTGCTGTGGTTTTATATACACCCTGGCTTAATGTCTTCCCACCTTGATCACCAACCAGCGAGTTTACAGCAGGTGCTGTCAAATTTTTAGCAGCCAACCAGGCATTGTTTAAATCAAGCTTGGCTTGGACTAACATTTCAGCAGTACCTACTGGCAGGACATCATTTGACGCATAGATCTCTCCGTTAATCACATTTGCAGGTGGAAAACCGGTGACAGCTGCCCTAGTTGAAGGGCTAATGCCTAAATCCGCATCAAATATCTTGCTAAATCCAATACTATTCACAGCAGATCCGGCAAGGATGCCAAAGCGACTAGACGTCAGTAAGTTCACACCTACGGCACCTGTCGTAAAGGTCCAGACATAATCAGTCTGTAAGGCGTTGCCATGAACATCTTTTACTGACTGCCTTATGCGCCCGGTATAAAGTGTAAATGGTTCCAGATTTTTTAAAGGTCTAAATGTAACCGTCGAGTCAGAATAGGTAAGTGTTCCTGCTACGCTATTTGGTCCACTTAATGTAAAGGAGGAGTCGGTGAATGTCGATGCATTCATGGGTTCATTAAACGTTACACGGATAAGTTGATCCACCGGCACACCCACAGCTCCGTTTGATGGAGTGGTAGTGACTACCAAGGGACATACGCCGATAATTTCTTCGAAATCATCTTTTTTGCATCCCGCAATCAAGGCAACCGATATAATAATCAGGGTCGCAAAGTAATTTTTCATGAAATAGTTTTAAAGAGTGGATTAATTTCCACCGCACAAAGGTGCATACTATTTATACTCATTATATTATACTATTTTATCAAACAATTGCAACATTCTCACAACATACTGGATATAAAAAGCAAGAAGTTAATACACCTGCATCTCGATGGAATGATTTGAATATAATGTCAAGATAAATGACCTGATTTTAGGTTTATCTTTTGCAAAAATTGTGCATCTCAAATTCTTTACATCTATTACGGATGTAAAACGAATTCTGAAGTAAACAAAAAAATAACGTCGATTAAAATATTCTGGAGACAAATGACCTGGCGCTAAATATATTTAAATAAAGTAGCGAACTTAGTTGCACTGACCGAGTAAGACCCAAATAATGATAAATACAATGACTGTACTTATACATCCACCACCAAGTTTTGCAGCGCCAATACCGGATAACAATCCTCTAAATATATTATTCATTGTTTTAATTTTATGATGATTATTTTGAATAAATCACTTTGATCAACAAAAGATGAACTAAGGAGCACATCTATAAACCCATTTATAATTGAGAACTATCAATGGGTCTATAGATGGCTGGTTGTAATTACTCGCTCTCTGGACTCTGGAATTAGGAGAACTCCTTTAGGCTTTTTTATTGCCAAAGAGCACCAATCCACCGCCAAGAACAATTACAGCAATACCTATGATTGGAGACCAGGCTACAGAGTGGTTTTTATCCTGTGTGATCTCCAGCGGACCAATATCGACAACTTTTTCTTTTGTCACATAGTTAAAACCAGTATAAGCGGTAATGAGGATGCCTACAACGAGCAAAATAAATCCTATTTGTTTCATTGGATGTGTTCGAAAGGTGGTAAGTAAGGATTAAAGCAGGATGATCAACAAAATGATGATCACAATGATTGCACCTGCTGAGAAGTATATACCTCCGTTTGCACGCTTTAGCTCCTTTTTCAGATTTCGGGTTTCAGCCTTCAATTCCTTTTGCTCCAAAGAACTCATTTCTGATTTGTCCATTGAATTGATAGCATACAAACGAGCGAGGATAACCTGTGCTTCAGGAGATGGTGTTGGCTTAGGTGCTGGCATGTTGATTTCCTTGGCGATTACAGCACCTTGGATTGAGGTTGCTGTGGTTGCTAGAACTAAAAGCGCCATAGCGCATGCAGTAATAAATTTTTTCATAATGATTTGTTTTAGACCAAGGAACTCCATGTTGCCTTAATTAAGCTCAAAGGTGCAAATGAAACAATTGACTCAATTTGTACGATTCAGACAATATATTATACAATTCCCATATTTTAGGGAATATAGTACCATTACATGCCCCCAGACCAAGAACTTTTGACACATATGACTTCTGACTTACCAAA
This sequence comes from Chitinophagales bacterium, assembly GCA_038328415.1. Lineage (GTDB taxonomy): Bacteria > Bacteroidota > Bacteroidia > Chitinophagales > Saprospiraceae > JAGNXB01. The sequence goes on from JBBQMA010000008.1 coordinate 10,436, forward strand.
TGCCAGCGAAAAAACAGACAAGTCGCTGCCACTATATAGGATCATGACCAGAAATTGCGTCAATGTATAAGTCCATAATTATCCTTCAGTGATTTGAGCGATGAATAATAATCGACCAAATTTTCCAATTGCAATTCCGGGATATCTTCCACAGGTACAGTGATTGGAATTTCTCCCAAAAATCTAGAAAGCTCCGGATACTCATCGCGAATTTCCATGGAAAGGGCGAGGATGATGTGATTCAATTCCTTCTCAGAGAGAACAGGATCAGTACTCCCAGATCGTCTATCAAATGGTTTCAAGTCTCCCGAATTACGAAGTTCTTCGTTTTGTTTATTCATAACAATAGAATTTTTATAATCTTGTCACGCCATTTAAAAACACCAATTCGTACTTATCTCTTCGTAGTGACCTGACAAATGTACCCTGTATACGTTCACATCTATTTACAACTAAACCAAAAATTGTTATACTTTTCTCATCATCCAGACTCTATCCTAAGAAAAATAATCGGTATGAAATTGTCAAATACCCTTACTTTTGTAGCCTAATCTTTGTACTTCATCAGGTATGCGCACTTTCCTCTTGATTTTTATGACAGTCTGGGTTACATCATGCAAGGTTCTACCACCCGTTGAACCCGCACTTAAGGAGGAAGCTTCAACTATCGTTTTTGCCGTTCTCCAAATCAAACGGCAATCACCTGACAAGCCATCTGTGATCCAACTTTTAGACTCAAAAGCTAGTCCTGGACAATTGAAAAAGAGGACCGAAGATCCCGCCTCAACGACGAATTATTTAGGAATAGGTATTTATAAGCATGATGTTTTAATGGATACACAATCCATTGATCACCCGCTTTTCAAACATATTGAATATGTTAATGATGAAAATGAATTGGCAATAAAGGATACCATCTTGCCACAAGCTGATTTTTTTATACGCTTCCAATCCAATGGCACATCGAATGAAATTAGGATTAGTGAAACCATTAACAATGTCCAATTTGAAAAGTCAGTCAAGATTAAAAATTAACAAGATGAAATCCATAGTAGCTCTAATTATCTTACAATATTTTTTCTATTTCCCCCTACTTGCGCAAGTGTTCCAAGTGGACACACTCATCTACAATGGTGATGAAGACAAGTGTATAAATATCGTTATTTTAGGTGACGGATTTACCGTGGATGAGCAGGAAGATTTTATTGTTAACGCTCAGAATTTATCCACCTATCTATTCACACAAGCTCCTTGGCAAAACTATCAAAATTACTTCAACGTGTTTGCCATACGAGTTGTATCATTAGAATCAGGCGCGACACATGCCAATACAGCCACCGATTGCACCTCAGCTTCACCGCTAGTGCCCGTAGCATTCCCTAACACCTTTTTTAATTGTCGATTTGATCAGTTCAACATCCACCGATTAATAGTGCCTCAAAATTTGAGTAATTTGATCGGAGTCCTGGCTACAAACTTTCCCAATTATGATCAGGTGCTTGTTATTTCTAATACGCCCTATTACGGTGGTTCCGGGGGAAGTTTTGCTACGTCAACCCTGGCAGGATCAAGTAGTGAAATAACCGCTCATGAATTGGGGCACTCTTTTGCCAAGTTAGCCGATGAATATTTTGCAGGAGATATTTATTTATCAGAAAGGCTGAATATGACAAAAGAAACCGATCCGCTGTTGGTTAAATGGAAAAACTGGATGGGGTTTAGTGGCACCGGTATTTATCAACATTGTTGTGGCGGCAATTCGGCGTTATGGTATCGCCCGCACAACAACTGTAAAATGCGAGCGTTAGGACCACACTACTGCCCGGTCTGTACACAGGCCATCATTGAAACCATACATACTTTATCCAATCCCATTCTCAGTTATTCACCGCTTGAACTGGTGATTGAGTCCCCTGATCAGTATCTGGATTTTTCATTGACCCAAATCATAACTCCTGTCCCGAATACGTTAAACATCTCCTGGCAATTAGATGGCTCAGATTTGGGAATAGATTCGGTCTATTTTCAATTGGACCAGTTTGGACTTTCAGATGGTGCACATACCTTAGTAGCAAGTGTTATTGATACAACACCCTTTGTACGTGTGAATAATCACGAGGATATTCATGTTAATTTTGTGTTGTGGGACATTACAAAAACAAAAACAAGCCTGGAATTCAAGCCTTCGACCAATAAGCTTAGCATGTCCTTTTATCCCAATCCTGTGGATGACTTGCTTCAGATTACCCTCGACCTGAAACACGCCACACGGATTGTAATAGAATTATTGTCTTTGGATGGTAAAATCGTTCTGCCCATATTTGAAGAATTCGCTGAGCCCGGTACGTTGACCACATCAGCAGATCTAACACGCATTGAACCAGGAATATATTTCGTTCGATTTAAAGTTGGAAATTATACATATAGTGAAAAACTGATCATCCTCTAATATTTTCAATCGAAATAGTTCACAAGTGTCCAAAATGATTCATAAATTCTAATGACCTGATTCAAATAATCCATTTGAATCGCAAAATGATCAACTTACAACCATGGGTCAATAACTATACCAATTGGATTTCACATCTGAGGTGATCTCGGGTTTATCGTACACTATGGCACAGGGCGGAGTATGTTTCTAAGTAAATTATTTTCAAGTTGTGGCAAATCGGAATGGCGACTGAGAAAAAACATTAAAATTTATTTTGGAAGCCTGTGTTCCCAAATAACAAGATAACCCAAAATCACCTTTATTGCACTTCCTTCAAAAAGCGAAAATAATCCTGCCTTTCCTGTATCGTAAACCCAGCAATGGTATCCCAGACCGATCCATCCTTTGTTGTGAATAGTGATGATTGGATGGTCAAATCACCCAGTGGTTCTTCAAGCAAATTTTCTGCGGGAAGTTGGACGGCCATGGGCGGGGAGACTGGCTGGTCTATTTTTGGAGCAGATTGTTTCCGAACTGATTTAACCTTTGGTGCGGTCGGTGCCGCTTTAACTGGCAATTGGACATAAATCGTATCCCTTCGTACGATTGGTGCAACGTCAAGAACTTCCTTCTTAACGGAACTAACTGGAACAACCTGCTGCCTCATCCACCATAAAATTATGCCCGAAACCAGCACACAGCTAATAACTACCTGATACAGGGGAATGGGTTTTTGCCATAGTGAATTATTTGCTCTGCGGGCATGCAGGGCCTCGGTGATCGCTTTATACGGGGCGGGCAAGGCCACAGGATCGTTTGTTTGAAAAAGATGTTTAAGTTCTTGTTCCTGGTCAAGCCGATTATCTTCCATAATCCAAGGATTTATTAAGTATTGTTTCCAGTTTTTTAATGCCGTAATGAATGCGCGATTTGATGGTACCTTCCGGACATTCCATGATACACGCAATCTCACGCACCGATAATTCCTCCTGATATCGCAAGAGCATAATCATCCGTAACGATGGTTCGAGCACCATCAATGACCGGGATACAGCATGCTGTGTGTCCATAGTTTCCAAATAATGATTATCTGAAAAAGCCATTGTTTCCAAAGGCATCTCTGAGCTCATTTCAGGAATCCGGGAAAGGCGGCGGTATTCGTTTTTAATCAGGTTTCTCATGATTGTAAAGAGAAAGGTCTCCAAAGAGCGACTGGTGTCAAAACGGTCTGCCGATTTGACGAGACGTAAAAAACATTCCTGCAGTAAGTCATTGACCTCGTGGGATGAAGGGCCAAGACTGCGACGCACAAAGCGGAATAACCTCGGGTAATATCGTTGGTACACTTCGGTAAAAGCGCCATCATGCCCTGATGCAACCCCTTTCAGCAAGGTCGCATCAGTGCATGATTTCCAATTTTGTCGAAACATGAATAGCATAGTCGCTCCTGTGGCTTTAAGGTAGTATTTCCATGGCAATCCGGAAGCCAACCTCCGGACTAGGCGTTTCTATTTTCTGATCGTTAACGATTTTGCCTGTTAGGGGAGATGTCGCCCAACTCCCTCCTTTAATCACGTCGCGTTCCTGGACCATTTCGGCCACATTGCCAGCCATATTGTAAAAACCTAGTTCATTAGGAAAATAGCTTGCTACCGGAGTTGTAAAAATACCCCCGTCGCGTGCCTGCCGCATATAACTATTCGTACAATTTGGATCCATCGCCTCTTTGCTGACATCAAAATTGGATAAATAACATCCTTTTGAATTTCGGTAAAAGCCGCTTCCCCAAGGGTAATCTGCGATGGTTTTTTTGCCGCGGGCTGCCTCTTCCCATTCAGTTTTAGTCGGTAGCCTAAAACGTACACTTGGGTATTTTTTACGCTTGTCTGTTGCATTGGAATACACAGTCGTCAACCAGGCGCAATAGGCCTCCGCCGCTTCGTAACTGATGTTCTGGACCGGCATATTGGGACCGTCTGGGTGGAAATAAAATAGTTCTTCTTCGGGCATAGATTGGTAAGCCTCCACTGCCAGTGATCGCCAATTGGTCTGTTGGACACGATATGCCTCCAGTAAATCATATTGTTTATTGCGCAGCAGGTGGGTAAGGAATTTTTCATAATCACTATTACTGACCTCGTTGATCCCTAATTGTACCCGGGTATTTAACTGGCGAAGATCCTTTTGTAATTGACGGATATCGACTTCTGTTTTCCAATCCACTTCAGGAATATCTTTCTCAAAATGAGGGCGAACAGCACCAAGTTGGCCTGCACGTTCGGCCAAAATAAGCGCTCGTTTTTTCACAAGGTAGGCCTCGTCATACTGGCCAAGTTCTCGGTAATATTCGTATACAGCCAGCAACCCTGAAATATAGTTGGAATTGTAATTATTCACCATCCGGGCAGTGAGTGCAGGCTCCAGATCCAGCTCCAAAAAATTCCAGTGGAAGGTATTCATCATATTATGGGCAAGGAGGGATCGCTGGTCTTCCTGCCGTTGTCCATATTTAAAGGCCAAACCTGTTAAATACAGGTTATCGCTGAATTTTTCCCGCACTGGCAAAGGAGCGCCGATCGCAAAATAAACCGCATTGGGGGCTGTGGATAATACGGTTAGTATATCGCTGACCCTCTCTGTCCAGCGAGCTGCTTCAAA
>JBBQMA010000009.1:0-14574 GCA_038328415.1 Chitinophagales bacterium
ATTGGCAGGTAGATTTTTGGTTACTTTTTGGCGCAACAAAAAGTAACAAGCCTCGCCGGCGATCCAGACGATGGCCGTAAGTGCCATGTCTGGATGGAGACCCACAGCGTCTCCAATGAGGCGGTGCCGGACCAAAGAAATTGTCATCAACTTCAAGGCCATACACCAGAAACAGAACGAAAAAGACCCTTTTATAAATTTATTTTCTATTTGGGGTACATCAGTATGGAAATCGAGAAAGACTTTAAAAATTATTTTGGACGCCTGTGCAAAAATACATTAGGAAGGTTTCAGGAAATGACCAAATCATACCCAACACCAGATTGACAGCAAAATAACATTTTAAAAATATCGTGATAAAAAAGCCCGACAAGATCCTGATGACCTGTCGGGCTAACCTTAATAAAAATGTCCTTAACCTACTATAACATTTAGCTAGGTCTTAATCACTCGGTAGGATTCTATTTTTTAATGAGTTGACCCCTGATTTCACCACCCGGGAAAGTCGCGGTGTGGATGTTTACGTAATAAAGTCCTGCATTCAAATCGTCCTCCTGAGCTCCATCAAGTACAGAACTTGTGAAATTAATAGGAGAGGCAACACTTACAAATGGAAACACAACACTGCCATTCGTTCCTGCGGCTCCGATATGAATATGACCGGCAGTAGCGTTAACTACAGTGTGTACGACTTTAAGCGTAAATACTTGCGTATCCTTATTAAATGTTAGTGTAGCTGTACCTGTAGCCGTTGAATTGTTTGCAGGGACTTCGTTTGATCCATTTAGCGTGGCTGTATAAGTTACTTCTGGATTGTCATCTTTTTTGCAAGATGCCGATCCTAAAAGCACTAATAATGCGAAAAATACGCTTGATACTAATTTCATAATAATACATTTAATGATGAAAAAATCATAAATACAGACATACCATATCCATATCGTGCAAAGACACGGACTTTATACACTCCCCCAGTTACACATTTTAATATTATTCTTACACTATTCCCGTATTGGATTCTTTTGGCCAGTGAGATCAACAAAATATGGATGAAAATGAATGAACTCCGCAAAAGTGTCTATTCATTTGCCTGCAAATCCTTTAGCGTTGTTTCGTTGTCGTTTTATTTCGTTATTTCGAAAAATCAGACCTGAATACTGTCTCCTGCTTTAAAAAGTAGAAGGTAGAAGGTAGAAGGTTTGAAGCTGGAAGGTGAAAGTAGGAAGTATGAGCGTTCTAGGTTGTTGGTTTCAAGTTTGGCTCGTCGAAATAACTATTGTTTGTACGAGTGGCTCACTCGTACAAAAGTATCTCGCAGGTGTACCACCTGCTTCCACACTTTCTTTACTCGGTTGTGTGTGTGCCCGGTTCGTGATTCAGGGTGAGGGAAGAATGTAGAATGTATGAAGCTGGAAGGTGGCAGCTGAAAGTAGGAAGTATGAGCGTTCTAGGTTGTTGGTTTCAAGTTTGGCTTTTTGAAATAACGAAATAACTATTGTTTGTACGAGTGCGACACCCCTAAACGCTTCAAAAAATAAACTCATAACCCCAATCCTATTCCTGAATAATCAAATCCGCCGGACTTAGATCCAGCGTATCCAGATCGGTAGAATCCCTCACCATCAAAAACCCTCCTGCCGGACCCGTCAGTTGCACTTGCCCATTAAATCTTATTGAGTCAACTGGTTCAATCAGTCCGCGCTGCACCATCCGGCCAGCAATAAATTGATTGAAATCCGCCCACTCCGGCCGCAGACTGTCCCCTTCGAAATACCATCGAAACTTTTTCGGTCGCGGAACGATACTCGCGAGATAAATACTCTCCGCAAGGGTGAGCTCCGAGTGATTTTTTCCAAAATAAAACCTTGCTGCCGGTCCGATACCATATACGCCCGGTCCCCATTCAATTAAATTCATATATACCTCAAACATGCGCTGTTTGGAGCTAATATGCTGGCCCTCTATCAACCAGACCAAAAGGATTTCCTCCAGTTTGCGAGCGATATATTTTTTGCGATTTAAAAATACATTTTTAACCAGTTGCATACTGATGGTACTGCCTCCTCGGGCAAAGCGTTTTGCCTTTAAATTATGGACCATCGACTCACTGATTGCACCTTCCAGAAAACCGCCATGGGAAAAAAAGGACGGATCCTCGCAAGTCAGAATGGCATTTTTTACCAACGGGGAGATCGCTTCAAAGGGTACAAAATTCGGATTTTTCGGACCTACTAAAAATTGGGCAACCAGCTTATCCTCTTCAAATACGTCATGGGTAAAACTGCTATTTAGCATACGCAAATCCGTAGCGCCAAATGCGGTAATTTTAAACTGGTCGGACGTGAGTCGGGAATTTAAATAAGATAATTCCAGACTGTCCTGGTCTATAAATAGGTCAAACCGATAGGCGAGTTTTCCTTCGACCTGCAAACCTTCCAGATTGTGAAACATACCTCCCGGCAAGGAAACCATAAAATCCTGCGCTTTAACCGGAGGAATGGAAAGCATAAAGCCGATCGACTTGCCTGGTCTAATGTGTACTGTTCCCCCCAGCTTGCCGTCGATGCGGTCTACCGAGAAGGTGCTGGTCGAATCCAAGGTGATATCTCCGGCACCGATGCGCCAGTCGCCTTTAAATGCAAGATAGGGCAGGGTGACGGTACTGTCGGATAATTTCGGATGGGCCATAAAAAGGCGATCAGTTTCGACTTCCATATGCAGTTGCAAGGTCCCGCCTTGGGATCGGATATTGGACATGCTCCACCGCGCATCAGCGAGCGCGGTCCATAATCCGGCCTCCTCCCAGGCAACGGGGAGGGTCAACCAGCCGCTATCCTTGCCGGCAACCATAAGGTCAAAACTTCGTTTTTTCCGGTCCACCTTTCCGGTCAGTTGGCCGCGTTGTTCCAGATAAGGACTGGTAGTCGTGAAGGCCGTATAAAAGTTGCCTCCCTTCAGTTGCACACTGTCAGCTACAAAAGCATAATCATTATTTCTAACCTGCACCCGCAATCCTATATCTTCCATATTCATCTGATCCGGCAACCACAGAAATGCAGCATCAATAAGGGATGCCAACCGGTCGCTCAAACTGCTTTGCTTTTTATTCGGGGTATTTACCGACACCGGCTGCTGGCGATACAACCAGCTAAAGTTGTTGTCCAGCGAATCGCAATACACCAGATTTAATCTCCCATCCATCATTTGGACTGAAGCCGGTAAAGCACTGCCTGTAAAAAGGGGCCATACTCGAAGTTGGATCTCTAGGGCCTGCAAGGTGAATAGCGTGTCCTGCTCTGGCGAACGCAACAAAATTGCCTCTAGCCTTACACTCCGCCAGTCTGAAAAACGGGCACGGGCAATCCGCAGTTCGCCCCCAAAACGCTCCGTAAACTTGCGCTCTACCCGATCAACCGCTTCATCCAATAGGGACTGACGGCTGTAGAAATAAAAAATAAGGGCAATCCCCAGAAGGGCAACCAGACCAATCCCAACCCACTGAATCAGTTTACGACGTTTTGGCATCACAACGAATGTGGCTGCAAGGTACGCGGTCAAAACAGCTTCACAAGGGATAGCCCGGACAAGTGAGGAAAGTTTTAGCTTCCGCGTACCTTTGATCCCTGACCTTGCGGATAACTCATGAGTGCGATCCGGTGGCCGACTTACCTGAAAATAACTTTCACCATGGCAATGCGGGACAATCCTATCATCTGGCTGCTCAAACAAATCCTCATCCTGCCGGTGCGATTTTACCAGTATGCCATTGCCCCTCTGCTGCCTCCGAGTTGCCGGTACACGCCAACATGTTCGCACTATATGGTCGAAGCTATTAATGAGTGGGGGCCTTTCAAAGGGTTCTGGATGGGACTAAAGCGCATTGGCCGCTGCCATCCCTGGGCTGGCCATGGGTATGATCCCGTACCCAAAAATCCACGACGGAATTAGTTGAGTGTTGTTTCGTTATTTCGAACAACAATCAACGAACGACTCCTCCGTCCTCCTTCTACATTTCCTTTAATTTCCCAACAACTTTGTCCAGGGCTTCATCTCCGGGAAATATGTAGCCACTAACCGAAAAACCGCAAGAAAAGGAATAAACAAAATCATACCAGCTACACCCCAGATCAACGCACCTAAAAAAATGGCGGCTATTGAAGCAAAAATGTTCAGGTTTACAAACCGACCAACGACATAAGGAAATATCAAGTTAGCTTCAAGATATTGTACTACAGCAAATACGGCTATGATACCTATAGGCAACAACAACGATCCTGTTTCAACCCAAGTCAGGGTAATCGGCAATAATGCACTGATGATTATACCAAAATAGGGGATTATTGTCATTACCGCTGATAGCATGCCATAAACAAATGCATTTTCAACGCCAATCATCCAAAGGCCTAACGTATTCAATAATCCGACAGTCAGATATACAAGCACCATCCCCCGAATAAAACGCGCAAAGACAACGACCGTTTCCTGGATCATTTGTTCAATTTTTACACGGAGATGTTCCGGAGCTATATCCATTATAAACGAGACAAACCTTCCCCTGAAGACTAAAAAAATGACGATATAAATGGGTACAATGATGAGTTGAATAAGTCCATGAATAATCGCATTTAATGTGTTATTGAGATACGTCCCTGCATTTCGGCTGAGTGCATTAAGATTGTCTTTTATCCATGATATCTGATCAGCTACCGTCCACCCAAAATCATGCTGGAGCTGCAACTGTAATCGGTTGAAATAGGGATCGATCTGCTCATGGATCATCGGCCACTTCCTGCTGAGAAGGACCAGTTCATAACCCAACAGCGAAATTAATCCTGCAAATAATATTCCCGGAATAATTAAGGCCACAGCAATTGAAATCCCCTTACCAAATCCCCTTGATTCCATATATCGACACAAAGGATAAAGCACAATAGCGATGATTAACGCATAGGCAATGGGAACTAAAAAAGGCTTCCCCAACCATAACAGCAAAGCTGTAAATAAAATTGAACCACTTATTTTATGGAAATCCTTCATCATTTAGACCTGATTCATGCCAATTCCACTGCATGTTGCACCCCTAGTGACATCCGGGCACAAAAAATACATCAATACTTTAAAAAAGCTGACCTGTTTGAAAAAGACATCAAACAGCGTTGTAAAAATACGACTATTAGTGGGAATAGTCAAAATGTTATAAAAGAAGCAATCTTGCCTGATTTTATTCCTCAAGCCATTGTTAGACTGGCCGAAGATAAAACCCCTGGTCATGATCGGACAACTTAATAAGTTCTTAAATTCTGCTTAGTTTTTGTGTCCTCTACCCCATTGGAATGGTTATTGCCCTACTATTACATGATGGAAATAAAGTATATAAACCAATTAGTCAAGTGGGGTTTTTGTATAATGCTGATTCAATTAGGCTTTGTAGGTTCAGCACAAATTACAAATGAGGAATATGTCGATTCCTTAAAAACCATCCAGTTGCAAGCCATCCAGATAGCTACTTACAAAGCAGCTGATTCAGGTATTGAATCGCTTCCTGCTGTTCATAATAACTATATCATCTCCGGTAAAAAAAACGACGTCATCCTGCTCGGTAGCCAACCTGCAAATATAGCAGAGAAATCAGCACGTCAGCTATTTGGCAAGATCCCGGGTGTTTTTGTGTATGACATGGATGGGTCCGGCAATCAGGTGAATATAGCTACCCGCGGACTGGACCCTCACCGCAGCTGGGAATATAACGTACGTCAGAACGGCATAATGACCAATTCAGATATCTACGGTTATCCGGCCAGCCATTACAGCCCGCCAATGGAGGCGATTGAGCGGATCGAACTCATCCGGGGCACCGCTTCACTTCAATACGGTGCAGCTTTTGGCGGCTTAGTCAACTATGTTATTAAAGCTCCTGACCTTTCGAGACGGTTTAAGTATGAGACAATTAATTCAGTCGGATCCTTTCAGACGTTAAGTAGTTTTCATGCCATCAGTGGCACTATTAATCGGCTATCGTATTACGCGTATACCCAATTCCGACAAGCAGATACCTACCGGGATGCAGGCCGGTCGGAGGCGCAGTCACAGCATATTGGACTGCTTTGGCAAATCAATTCGAAACTAAAACTCAGGACAGAATTTAGTCGCAGTCAATATGTCTTCCAGATGCCTGGCCAACTGACCGACAGCTTATTTCACGACAATCCCCGTCAGGCAAGCCGCACACGTAATTTTTATGAACCCGATATCTATATTCCTGCCATTCATCTGGATTGGCAAGTCGGCCCCAAAACCTCACTGAGTTGGGTTAACTCCTGGTTGTTTGGTGTTCGAAATAGTATCATGTTTATGGCGTTTGCCAATGTGCCTGATGCCCTTAATCCTCAAACAGGAAGCTACGCCCCAAGGCAAGTGGACATCGATAACTTTGACAGCAAAACTTCCGAGCTCCGAGTAAAACATGAATATACCTTTGGCAAATTATCCAATACGCTCATAGCCGGATTTCAGTACCTGCACAATGATATGCGTCGACGTCAGCTGGGTATTGGCGGCACCGGTACCGATTATAATCTACAAACTGATCAATCAGGCTTTGGCCGGGATCTGAATTACCGATCCAGGAATATTGCAGCCTTTGTTGAAAACCTGATCACCATTTCCCCGCAATTCCAGGTGTCCCCGGGTATCCGTTACGAATCCGGCAACACTAGGCGTTCAGGGTTCATACGGAATATCGACCCTTTGGATGTCCCCCTGACATTAGACAGGAGCTTTGCATTACTCGGAGTGAGCGGCCAATGGACACTGAACAAACGGAACAATGTCTATGGCGGCTGGTCACAGGCATACAGACCCGTCATCCTAGCCATTACCATACCGGCGAATAGCTTGGAAAAGATTGATCCCAACCTCAAAGACGCGCTAGGGCATAATACTGAACTTGGTATTCGTGGCCAACTGGCTCACAATAGATTTCGGTATGATGTTACCCTGTTTCAGATTTTGTATAAAAACCGCATCGGTGCCGTACAGGAAACCAATGATCAGGGGAAAACTTATTTATTCAAAACCAATGTAGGGGATACCCGTACCCTCGGATTGGAAACGTTTGTAGAATATCGTTTTCTTAGAACTGAAAAATGGGACCTTGCCCTTTTCAGCGCTACTGCCTACATGCATGCACGATATATAAAGGGCAAATTGCACAAGGCCGGTGAAAATATTGATATCGTAGGCAACAAACTTGAAGCTGTTCCGGAATGGACTAGTCGCAATGGCTTGCAAATACGATACAAGCGGGTTTACGCGTCCCTTCAATACAGTTATGTTGGTGTTACCTTTTCTGATGCCTTTAACACCAAATCACCTTCCGTCACGGGGGCAGCAGGCCCGGTTCCGGCATATCAATTGACAGATTTCAACCTGTCTTGGCATTTTAGCGACCATTTTACTGTACAGGCTAGTGTCAACAACCTGTTCGATAAATCTTATTTCACAAAACGACCTGACGGCTATCCCGGTGCCGGCATCTGGCCATCGGATGGCCGTAGTTTTATCATTACCTTTTCTGCCCGGATTTGAGATTGTTAACACTGGAGTTGATTGAATCGGTAGTGGCTTTTATCTTAGAATAGAGCGATCGCGCGATACGCCGCTAAATGATTATTCATCACCTGTAAACATAAAAAAAGCCAGTCCTTTTGAGACCGGCTTTTTTTTAACCCTGATTATGGGTTTTACATTTTTGCTACTTTCTTAATACCCATAAGCGCATCATTGGCGCCACGGATACCAGAAGCAATGGCGTTCGGATCCAGTTGACCCTTTACCTTCCAGTCGTCAAAGTAAGGCATCAGTTTGTTTTTGGACAGGTCATTAAGCTGATCAGCCACTTTTTTAAACTTCTTGTTACTTCCGGCCATCCTAGCTGTATCATCAACCAATGCAAGCAGGTTTTTAGCCTGTTCCCCAAATTGGGCATTGTATGGGTTGGAAGCCTGACCCAACAAACGTGGGATATCCGTGGAAAGCCTTGTAATGGATTCTGTAACCTGAGAAGGCAACTTTGCCGTTGCACAGGATTGCATCGTCAGTGTCGCACTGGCTATAAGCATTAGGGCTACGATAGTCCCAAATCGGGATAAATTGGAAACGATGGATGTTGTCTTGTTCATATTATATCATTTTTAAATAATTGCAAAAGTACATAAAATCACCCAAACACTCTTCCAATATTCGAATTCCTGGTGTCCTTTGTAAAAAGCTGATACTGGAACATCCTTTCGCCCTGTTAAAGTAGCAAGTGTTCAATCGCCGGCAATTTATCAATAGATAGACATTTCACAGGGTCCGAGGCAAGCCCCCCAGACACACCAAAGGGCTTACAATCCAGATAAGACAAAACGCACGACTGGATCCAGCCAAAACCATCAGAACTTGCATCGTCAGTTTTGCAAATTTAGCGGGCATTGTAAGACCGATTGAAAATGACTATTGAACGAAAAAAGTCTACTATCTTGCCAGGAAAAATGAGGCTTCTAATGGAAAAATTGGATCATACCTTGCCTAATCAGGACATAACCTGATGAGTATACAACACGAAGACGATATAAAAAATGGTCGATTTTTCATTTTAGAAGCAAGCGAACTCCTTGCAGAAATGACCTATGTTTGGGCAGGATCAACCCGATTCATCATTGACCATACGGAGGTAAGTGAAAAATTAAAAGGCCAAAATGCCGGCAAACAACTCGTAGCCCGAGCGGTCGGCTTTGCCCGTGAAAAAGGAGTTAAAATTTTGCCCCTTTGCCCGTTCGCAAAAAGCGTATTTGACAAAATGTCAGAATATGGAGATGTTCTTTAATGGTCTTATCCCTACAGCTTAACTTTCCTCTTTTCATAAATGAATCAAATTAACAAATCATACCCATGGACAAAAACAGCAAAAAGGAATATTCGAATGGTGAGGTAACTATCGTGTGGCAACCATCCGCCTGTATTCATTCTACCGTTTGCTGGAAGGGCGAAAACGGACTGACAAATGTCTTTAATCCTTCTGAGCGACCCTGGATAAAAGCCGATGGTGCCACCACCGACCAGATTATTGATCAGGTAAAAAAATGCCCCAGTGGTGCATTGGGTTTTTACATGAATAATGAACTCGTACAAAATGAAGCGCCCGATGTCGAACGACTTGTTGAAACCAGACTAAACGGTCCTCTGTTAGTTCATGGAACTATATTGGTAAAAGATCATCTTGGCAATGAATCCCGTAAAAGTAATGTCACGGCTTTTTGCCGTTGCGGTAGTTCGGGTAATAAACCCTTCTGCGATGGTACCCATAAAAAAACAGAATTTAAAGGATAACAGGTACATTAAATCGGCCATTCCAAGCAATCGCCCTACTAATTATTTTGTCTGTTGACAGGCTCCTAAGTTTTCCTCCATGTCCCATGCAAAACGCATTATTTTTTTCTGCCTTATAGCAATGCGGTTGGTCGGCCAGGCAGATCCGCACATTACACCGTTCGAACTGGACACTTCCTATTCCGCAAGTTTTGATGAGGCGCATACTTGGTACACATCATTAGCTTTAGCCTACCCGGAGGTTATAGTCGGCACATTTGGAATATCCGATGGACAACTGCCGCTTTACGAAGTAGTGATTGGCAGGCCTGAAAGTCATGATCCTATATCCGCTCGTAGCCAGGGAAAAACGATTCTGCTCATTAATAACGCCATACACCCGGGTGAACCCTGCGGGGTGGATGCCTCCATGATCCTTGCCCGCCGATTGGTCAGTTCTCCCGCCTGGCAATCTATCCTCGACCAGGTTACAGTGGTAATCATCCCCTATTATAACGCGGATGGGGGACGTGATCGCAGCCCGACTTTTCGGGCAAACCAAAATGGCCCTAGTCTCCAGGGATTCCGGGGCAATGGTAAAAATCTAGATCTCAACCGTGATTTCCTAAAAACAGACAGCTATAATGCCCGCAGTTTTGCACGCCTCTTTCGCCGATGGGATCCCGATCTATTTATCGATACACATACCTCCAACGGCGCGGATTATAGTTATACGATGACCCTCATTTCTACCCAACCTGACAAGCTTCCCCCTGTGCTGGCTTCATTCCAACAGGAGCAGCTCTTGCCTTATTTATACCAGGCTATGGCTGCCTTGGGCCAACCTATGTGTCCCTATGTGCATGGCGACCATTCCCCCGACAAAGGCTTGAAAGGATTCTTGGATCTTCCGCGATATTCAACCGGATTTGCGGCGTTGTTTCAATGCCTGGGCTTTATGACAGAGGCACATATGCTAAAACCATTTGCTGCCAGGGTAGATGCCACATTGCAGTTTATGGGACAAATTCTGCACTTTGCTTCCTCCCATGGAACTGCCTTGCAGGTAGCCCGAGCACATGCCCGTAAACAAGCTCAGGAACAAGTTTTTTGGCCGGTGCAGTGGCAGATAGATAGTACCAGATCAACGCTCTTTTCTTTCAATGGCTACGAAGAAGCTTTCGCAACCAGTAAGGTGTCCGGACAAACCCGTAGGTTTTATGATCGGTCTAAATCCTACACACGGGACGTGCCCCATTATCCCTTTTACAAGTCAATTATCCATGTTCAAAAGCCCAAGGCATATATCATCAAACAGTCCTGGCGCGAAGTCATTGAGCGGCTGGAACTGCATCAGATAACCATGATGCCTTTGGCCAGTGATACACAAATCGTGGTCACCTCGTACCGTCTTGGCGATATTAAAACATCTACTTCACCTTATGAAGGCCATTATCCCCATTCGCAGGTCACTTATGACAGTACATCAGCTTTACACGTATTCCATGCCGGCGACATCCTGGTGCCTGTGGATCAGGAAGGTATAGCTTTCATAATAAACGCCCTGGAACCGAAGGCTCCAGATAGCTGGTTTGCCTGGAATTTTTTCGATCCCATCCTCAATCAAAAAGAGTATTTTTCAGATTATTTATGGGAGGATCAAGCCGCAGCACTATTGGACCAGGACCCTACTCTCCGGCAACAATTCAAACTCGCCATCCTTGCTGATTACAAGCTGTCCGATGACCCCCACGCGCAACTGGATTGGATCTACCAGCACTCTTCCTATTATGAGCCAACGCACAGATTGTATCCTGTATTTCGGATTGAACATTGAGCGAAAGATTCAGTTGCCGGCTTTCCCCTAAGAAAGTAGAACCTACCCCCTGTCACAAAAAAGAAAACGCAGAAAGTGGAATGGCTGAAGAGATAAAAGGTAGTGAGTAAGAAGTTCGGTGAGAGTCAAACCGCCAACTGGCTAGTGTCATGTCAAGGTGATTGTGTCAGTTAAGTCGCCCTAATTTTTTCTCAGATCAAAAAAAAGAACACAGCTTGGGCTGGCTAAAATAGCGTTGGCTTCACACTAGGATTGTATTGATTGGTGTTTGCAAGGGTCGACAACCAAAACAAGGATAACAACCTAATCCGCAATTCGCAATCAAAATAAAAACGAACACCTAGCACCGTTCATACTCCATGAGGTGTCTGACACCTGATTAAAGTTTGACTACACTTATTCAATAAAAAGTCGCTCCACAGCGTAGCCTGTCCTGGTCAATAATCGAATGATGTAAAGGCCTGGGGTAAGATCATCCAGCCTGATCGTCTGGATAGGTTGAATGCCCTTTTGATGCCAGTCCAGTCGACCTTGAATATCAAAGATCTCTATTGTTCCGGAGGGGTCATCATCTTTTAATGAAGAATAAATGGTCACCTGATCACGGGCGGGACTGGGCATGATCTGTAGCGGAAGTCGCTCCTGCTCGTGTATGATGGGGGTGATGATGGTATTCTGAAGGCCATCTTCACAATCCGGCATCCAGCATCCAACACTATCTAAGACGACCAACCAGATATTGTTTGCTCCATAATAAAATGGATTGAAATAAATGGGTCGGGGCGCATCGTGTCATCGACCCACTCAGTAATTTAATCAATAATAAATTTCACAATGGAAGGACCATTTTTAGTCAATATGCGGAGCGCATACATTCCTTTATTCAGGTGATCCAGATCCAATAGATGTACAGGTTGGACTCCTGAAAGATACCAAACATTCCGGCCTGAAAAGTCAAAGATTTCAAGCACACCTTTTGGATCTATATCGGTCAGACCCGTATTGATCGTAAACGATCCATGACCAGGATTGGGGAGAATGCTTATCCTTCCCTTATCCACTACGTCTTGAATAGGTGATAAATCTTTATACCTGTCACATGGATTATCCCAAAATTTAATTAACTCACCGTTTTCCTCATAACAACGCACCCAATAAGCATTTCTTTTATCAATTGGTTCTGGACAGTATTCGATATAAGTGGGACCGGGATACCACAAGCTCCCAACTTTTTCTACAATTCGATTTCCCCAATCCCCTGAATCTTCAATCCACCAGGTCTTAAGTATATTGCCAGAATATTCTTCAAAACTTACATTTATCACATGAACCACATAATCCAATCCTTGAAATCCGGATAATCCTTTGATGGGCCAGGTACTTCCTACAGTAGCCGTAAAATCATACAACAATTCAAATTGATCCGTCACTTCACTATAGAAAAATACGGAATCACTGCGCGTAAAAACATGTGCCGGAGTGGGTAGTCCACAACCACTAAGGTTGGTGATCACACGGCATAATTCACCATCCTTCATTTCCTCTCCGGTGACCTCCACAATTACAAAGGAATCGGCGGGTACGGGTTCCAACACAATCTGATTGACCCACCACTTCGCTCCCACCGGAGCAAAGTCTGCTGATTGGGATACACCTTGAGTATGCCAAATTAAAACAACAGCAAAGAGTAATACATTTTTCATCTTTTTATTTTTTTAAAATTATTCAATCACCACTACTCGTGTACCGGCAACCGGAACACCATCATTAAGGCAAAGTACGGTATATTGTCCAGCTGGCCAACCGGAGAGGGATATCTCCAGATTGTTTCTGTCCCATTTGTCACTATACTTCCGTTGACCCTGCATATCATAAATTTCGAGAAGATCTTTTCCGATTGATACGCTTCCCGATTCGATCGGCCATCGAATGGACATGCTGCCCCGGGCCGGATTGGGACTGATAAGTAAGGGAGACAGTTTTTGGTGCCCGACGACCGTCCAGTCGTCCATTGAACTAATCACCTGATCTATACCATCGCACCCAGGCGTAAGACAACCCATGCTATCCAGCACCATCAGCAGCACATTTGAATTGAGGCCATCGGCACTGCCTGGATAGTCAGTGGAGTCGATTTTCCAGCCTGTGAGTGCCAGTCGGCCATCTTCCAGCTCAATTATGCGCCATAATAGGATCGGATCTTTTTTCATAGTGGGTGGCCAATTCAGGCTGTCGCTATAATGTCGCTCCCACAGTGGCTCCCCAGTCTCCGGGTTAAGTCTGAATAGCCAGCCCAGCGTGCCTTTTCCACTATCCCGGCCCCAATACCCACAGCCCAGCACATCTCCGTTTTTGGCAGGAGAGAGATCCATTAGCCGTGTGTTGTAAATAATCCGATGTATCCAGTCCCGACGCCACAAATTATTGCCTTCTCCATCATACCCATACACTACATTGAAATTGTTAAGCCAGTAACCATCATCGAAGATGATTGCACTATCTACTGAATAGGCCATAACTGCACCCCCATCTGGCAATATAGAGGATAGCGGAATCTGAGAACTTCCTCCATCTTCAAGTTCTTTTTGACTCCACACTATATTTCCATCGGCATCAATTTTATGCATCAGTCCTACAAAATGGCCAAAAGGGTTAAAGACTCTTCTGGCAAATGCGGTTATAATAAAATGACCATCATCGGTGGCGGTGAGGTTGCCCCGGCCCGCCATTGTATCAAATGTATCCGGCAATATCTTATTGAATATTAACTCCCCATGGGCATCCGTCTTGATGATGCCCAAACTTTGTCGGTCCCATGGGCCCTTACTTGGGTCATCCAATGATTGGACAATTAAAAAATCACCATCATTCGTCTCACTGATCCCATAGGCATAAAATTTAATACCCAGGCTATCCAGTTCCGGAAATAAATTCATCCATTCCAGCTCCAGATCCGTATTGTATTTGGCAATAAATGTTCGCATGAGGAAGGTGGTATAATCCAACCACTCTCCTGTGAAAACTATGCTGCCATCCGATGTAACAGAACCGGTGACCATAATCATGTCTCCTTGAGGACCTATAACTTCAATCTGCTTTACTACTTCAAAAGATTGTTTATCAATGAGTATTAGATTAGTGGTTCTTTTATTTGTAAAAGGATGTACATATCCATTCCTGATAAGGATATGATTCCCCAATTCCAAAATAATATTACCTCGGTCTGCTATGGGTAGCTCCAACTCATTGATATGTGGATCAATGGATCCGATATAAGTTGGCTCGTTTTGGGCAACTACACAAATTGTCACCAACTGTAATAAAAAAAGGAGTTTAAATGGTTTCATAATTTAAATGATTTATAAAGCATCCCATGTTTTTTACCA
>JBBQMA010000010.1:0-14514 GCA_038328415.1 Chitinophagales bacterium
CAGCATTATTCCTCGCAGATGGGAAAGTCATTCATACCCATCATAAAGCACTCCTTCCAACCTATGATATTTTTGATGAATACCGTTATTTCGAACCGTTCCACAAGACGGTACTAAATTGCTGGGAAGGTTCGAAATAACGGTATTCATCAAAAATATCATAGGTTGGAAGGAGTGCTTTATGATGGGTATGAATGACTTTCCCATCTGCGAGGAATAATGCTGCATTATACAAATCCTTTCCTTCTGCTAACGGGTTTCGGACAGGCGCACCTACGACGATGGCAATATCCATGGCCATTGCAGCTAATGAGTTTATAGCTTGTTCCACTTCGTCGATAAAGTCGGAAAATTCCAAAAAGTCCTGGGGTGGATACCCACAAACGGCCAACTCAGGGAAACAAATCAAATCCGCATCCTGGCGGCGAGCTTCCGCAATAGCATCCGCCATCAAGGCCAGGTTGCCGGCAAAATGCCCGATATGGAAATTGAGTTGGGCCAGGGCTATTCGCATCGATGTCTCGTTTTACCGGCGAAATTACTTGAGCCACTCCGTATTGCCCTTCATTTTGATTAAAAACCTGCCTTTTGGGAAAAACATAACGTAACATTTGGTAGGATGTAGAACTCTTCGTACATTTGCCTCCAGAGACTAAGAGATGAGGGAACCAGATGGTTCCCTCTTTTATTTTTACTATATGGATATTGTCCAGCAAATAAAGGATTGGCTCAACTTGCGTCTTGGAGAAGCTGAATACCAAGCCTACTTTCTTATAGAAGTCCGGGTGAATGCCGGCAACAAGGTAGAAGTTTACCTAGATGGCGATGAAGGTATTGACCTGGCTGCATGCCGCGATTTTAGCAGATATCTGGAAGCGCTCTTGGACGAAGGTGGTCAATTAGGAGAAGATTATACCCTCGAGGTGTCTTCGCCGGGAGCTACCCGACCCATGTCCTTGCCGAGACAATATCCTAAACACATAGGTCGCACACTGGAACTTACGTTGGTCAATGGCGACAAAGTAGAAGGCAAATTACTCCGCACCGAGGAAAATGGCTTCGGACTGGAAGTGAACATCAGCCCTAAAGGGCGCAAAAAAGAATTGGCCGAGCGCCTGATTATGTATGCGGATATTCGCGAATCTAAAGTAAAGCTCGCTTTTAAATAACATAGTAACGTCAATTTCACATCATGAAACTGGTAGAATCATTTTCAGAGTTTAAGGATGGTAAAAATATCGACCGACCGACAATGGTGCGGGTGCTGGAAGATGTCTTCCGCACACTAATCCGTAAAAAATACGGCTCGGATGAGAATTTCGATGTCATTGTAAATACCACCAAAGGAGACCTTGAGCTCTGGCGTGTGCGTGAAATCGTAGCCGACGGTGAGGTGACCGATGAACGTAGCCAGATTTCAGTTTCTGAAGCCGTGGCCATTGATAGTGATTATGAGATCGGGGAGGAATGTTACGAAAAACTGGAGTTGGAAGACTTCGGTCGCCGGGCCATTATGGCAGCTCGCCAAACCCTCATTTCCCGGATAATGGAGCTCGAAAAAGACGAAGTCTACCGCCGTTATAGTGATCGGATCGGTGATCTGGTCATGTGCGAAGTGAGCCAAATCATGAAACGAGATATCCTGGTGCTTGACGATGCTACAGGCAATGAGCTTGTATTACCTCGTGCAGAGATGATTAAAGGGGACTTCTTCCGCAAAGGAGATATGGTCCGTGCCGTCATCAAAAAAGTAGACCTTCATAATAACAACCCGGTTATTGTCCTATCACGAACAGACAATATGTTCCTTGAAAAATTGATGGAACAGGAAGTGCCAGAGATCGAAGACGGACTGATCACGGTCAAAAACATTGTTCGGATTCCGGGAGAGCGTGCCAAGGTCGCTGTGGAGTCTTACGATGATCGAATAGACCCGGTTGGTGCTTGTGTTGGTATGAAAGGTTCCCGCATTCACGGAATCGTTCGTGAGCTACGAAATGAAAATATTGATATCGTCAACTACACGAGCAACATAGCCCTTTATATCCAACGTTCGTTGACACCTGCAAAGGTAGGGACGATCAATCTGGATACGCAGAACCTGAGAGCATCGGTTTACCTTGACCCCGACCAGGTTTCACTGGCTATCGGCCGTGGTGGTGCCAATATTAAACTGGCATCTAAGCTCACCGGATACGAAATTGATGTGTACCGTAATAATGTCAACTACGAAACAGAAGACGTCGATCTGGACGAATTCACGGATGAAATTGAATCCTGGGTCATCGATGCCCTCAAAGGTATCGGTTGTGATACAGCTCGCAGCGTATTGGCACTCAGTGCTGATGAACTGGTGCGCCGCACTGACCTAGAGGAAGAAACTGTCCAGGATGTGCTGAAGGTACTTGCTTCAGAGTTTGAAGACGACGAGAAAGATGCGTAATCCTTCGGAAGAACGTAATCACAAGTACGCAAAATGCGTGTAACTTTGCAAAATGTTGGTACCCCCTGTTAGGGAGATTCCAGCCAAAATAACTAAATGGAGAAACGGCTCGTAAAAGTTGCTAAGGAGTTTAATGTAGGTACGTCCACTGTTGTGGAGCACCTGCTGAAAGCCGGCTTTGAAGTGGAGAACAAACCCACAGCTAAGATCTCGGATGAGATGTACACTGAGCTGATGAGGGAGTTCAAAAAGTCCATGGATATTAAAGAACAGGCTGACCTGCTTATCCTGGGACATCGTTCCGGGGCTAAGGTGGACACTCATGTTGAAAAACCTGTCGTCGCCAAAGCACCACCACCCCCGGCTCCAGCCCCACCGCCAGCTCCAATAGAAACGCCTCCAGCACCCGTTGCAGAAGTGCCGGCGTCAGTTGAAAAACCGGCACCAATTCCCGAAGAACCAAAAGAACTGGGTGAAAGAGTAAAGCCGGAAGGCGGACTAAAAGTGGTCGGCAAAATCGACATCAACGCCAAGCCAAAAGCCAAGGTCAAAGAAAAAGAAAAGGAAGTGCAGCCCGAACCCACGCCTCAGGAACAACCGGCACAAGTGGAAGAACCGGCGGCGACAGCCGTTCAGGATGAAACTCCGGCTCCCGCAGAAGCAACACCGGTTGTACCTGTCGGCGACCAGGTTATTCGTGCTGAAGCCCAGCAATTGCGTGGCCTGAAGATTATGGGTAAAATTGATACCGACAAGTTCAATAAGCCCAAAAAGAAAAAAGAAGACGTCCCTGTTGCCAAGCCAGTGGCTTCATCCGATACAGATGCCGCCAAGCGGAAACGGAAACGGAAAAAAATTGCCACAAACGAATCACCTTCACAGGGAGGTGGTGCCGGACAGGGCCAGGGTGGCGGTCAAGGCCAGGGCGCTGGTCAAGGACAAGGCGGCGGACAAAATAAAGGAGGCACAGGCCCCAATTTTCGCGGCAGGGAAATGCCCAAGGAAGTCAGTAAAAAAGAGATCGAGGATAAAATCAAAGCGACGATGGCCCGCCTTGGTGGCGGAGGCAAACGGAAACGCCAGAAAATGCGTCGCGATAAACGGGATTTCCACCGCGAAAAAGCGGAAGCACTCGAACAATCCAATTTCGATGATAAACTTCTTGTTACAGAGTTCGTCTCTGTATCCGAGCTTGCCGGTCTGCTTGATGTATCTCCTACTGAAATCATCTCTACCTGCTTTAATCTGGGCGTAATTGTTTCGATTAACCAACGCATGGATGCTGAGATTATCGAGTTCGTAGTGAATGAGTTTGGCAGAGAGGTCGAATTTATTAGCGCAGAGGATCAGCTTATCGATCTGGTTATCGAAGATGAAGATCCGGCGAATCTATTCCCCAGGGCACCCATTGTTACGGTTATGGGTCACGTCGACCACGGTAAGACCTCACTCCTTGACTATATTCGTAGTGCCAATGTAGTGTCTGGCGAAGCAGGCGGAATCACCCAGCATATCGGTGCCTACGAAGTCGTTTGCGGTCCGGATCATAAAAGGATCACCTTCCTGGATACACCGGGTCACGAAGCGTTTACCGCGATGCGGGCACGTGGAGCCCGGGTTACAGATATTGCTGTTATCGTTATTGCAGCAGATGACAATATCATGCCGCAGACGAAAGAGGCCATCAGTCATGCCCTGGCAGCCAACGTACCGTTGATTTTTGCCATAAACAAGATTGACAAACCGGATGCCCAACCCGAAAAAATAAAGGAATCACTGGCAAATATGAACTTGCTGGTCGAAGATTGGGGGGGCAAATACCAGTCACAGGATATCTCCGCCAAACAAGGGTTGAATGTCGATAAACTACTTGAAAAAATCCTCCTGGAAGCTGAGATTCAGGATCTGAAAGCAAATCCTAACAGACATGCTTCCGGTACCATACTGGAGGCATCCCTCGATAAAGGACGGGGCTACGTCTCCAAGATGCTTGTACAGACCGGCACGCTCCACATCGGCGATGTAATGGTGGCCGGTGAATTTTCAGGCCGGGTAAAAGCCATGTTTAATGAACGGGGCAAAAAAGTCACCGAAGCAGGCCCTTCTGCGCCAGTTGCCGTATTAGGTTTGACTGGTGCTCCTCAGGCCGGCGAGATTTTCCGGGTCATGACTGAAGAATCGGATGCACGCCAGATCGCTGCAAAACGATCTCAGATATCCAGAGAACAAACCAACCGAGCGAGCAAGCGTATCAGTCTGGATGAAATCGGTCGTCGTCTTGCATTAGGTACGTTCAAAGAGTTAAACCTCATCGTCAAGGGTGACTTCGACGGATCCGTTGAGGCACTATCTGATGCCTTGCTCAAGCTCTCCGTTGAGACGATTCAGATCAACATCATTCACAAAGCTGTCGGTCAAATCATCGAATCAGACGTGCTCCTCGCTTCAGCATCTGATGCTATCATCATTGGCTTCCAGGTGCGCCCATCACAAGGTGCGCGCAAACTAGCTGAAAAAGAAGGTGTGGAAATCAAGATGTATTCCATCATCTACGAAGCGCTTGAAGAGATCAAGATGGCCATGGAAGGCATGCTTGAACCCACCAAGGAAGAAAAAATACTCGGGCAGATCGACGTTCGCGAAGTGTACAAAATCAGTAAGATTGGAACAATCGCCGGATGTTATGTCTCTGAAGGAAAGGTCATGCGCAATAGCCGCATCCGCGTCATCCGCGATGGCATCGTTGTCTTCCCAACCAAGGAAGGCACCATTGGAGAGTTTGCATCACTCAAACGCTTTAAAGAGGATGTCAAGGAAGTGAAAAACGGTATGGAATGCGGTGTGTCTGTCAAGAATTTCAACGATGTCAAAGTAGGTGACAATATTGAGGTATACGAGATCATCGAGGTCAAACAAACTCTCGGTTAAATCGGAACCACTCTGGGTTAACCTGCGTTTTATAGGCAGCTTATGGCCACTTCTACCGTTACCATCGACATCCGTCAGCTCGACCTAGATCAGCTCAGCGGTTTCCTTGCTGAACATGGCGAAAAGCCTTTCAGGGCTCGTCAGATTTGGCAGTGGCTCTGGCAAAAAGGTGTGGTAGATTTTTCGGCCATGAATAATTTACCGATTACCCTTCGGTCAATTCTAAACACGCATTTTCATCTTCAATCGATCCTAGAGGATAAGCGCCAGGATAGCAATGATGGGACCATCAAATGCCGGTTTGTGCTTCACGATGGGCACAAAATCGAAGCGGTCTTGATACCGGTCCCTCTTGAAAACAGGTATACTGTTTGCGTATCCAGCCAGGTAGGATGCAGCTTGACTTGCAGCTTCTGCGCTACCGGCATGATGAAACGGGTACGGAATCTGGACGCCGGAGAGATCTTTGATCAGGTATTTCAGGTTAATCAAATATCCCTTGCCCAATTTGGCCACCCGCTGACCAACATTGTCTATATGGGAATGGGCGAACCCCTCCTGGCCTATGCGCCCGTTATGACCAGCATAGAACGGATCACTTCGCCGGATGGCTTAGGCTTCTCGCCCAAACGCATCACCTTAAGTACGGCCGGCATCGCTAAAATGATACGGCGACTGGCCGATGACAACCCTAAAATCAATCTGGCCCTTAGCCTTCATGCTCCGGATGATTTAAAACGAGATACGGTCATGCCGATCAATGAGCAAAACAACCTCGAGGTGCTCATGGAAGCCCTGAATTATTTTTACCAGACCACCCATAACCGGATTACCTACGAATACATTGCCTTTGATGGATTTAATGATAGCCCGGAAGATGCATGGAATCTGGCAAAACTTACCCGGCAGTTTCCGGTACGTGTCAATATTATCGAATACAATCCTGTTGAAGGCGTGCAAATGGTAAAATCCCGTGAATCACGGTTAAATGGTTTTTTAGCCGAGCTCACTCGCCTAGGCGTTACCGTCACTGTTCGCCGGAGCCGGGGCAAAGACATCGATGCAGCCTGTGGCCAGCTCGCCAACAAGGAATGAATATGATTATTGGATCATTTCTAGAATCACTACCAGTACCACCTTACCGAAGCCATTAGATCCGTATTTCGAAATGTCCGGGGCAAATTAGGCTGTTGTTTGATTAAATTGGACAATCCATAATTGGTTCGCAGGTCAAGTGCCAGGCGGGAGGACATCATCCAGGACCACCCGGCAGTAAGCCCTAAATCTACTTTTTGGGGAGGCGCACTGATCCCCTCAATACTAATTATTAAAGGAAAGCCATTTTGATTGTTCTCACTTGAAGCCGGTATTTCATAAACCAGTGCGGTTTTGAAGCCGGCCTGAAAACTATGCCGCCCTTTCGAATAACCTACCAATACAGGCATTTCAACAAACCCCAATCCAGATGAATTTGTAACGGAAACCGACTTTCCCGGATCAGCCATTAAATTATCCAAGGCTTCTTCAGAGGCATAGATTTGGTTGAATTGAGCCCACTTTGCAATCAACTCTGCCTGGATGTACCAATTGTTTTTAATGCGATATTGTCCAAACAGCCCGATATGTGGAAGGGGTGATTGGAACGCAAATTGCTCGGCTATTGCCGATTGCATACCTACAATAAGGCCGTAATGAAAAGGGGTTGGTCTTTTCGGTATCTGGATTTGTTCCACACCTGCCAGTTCAATCATGGGCGCAGGGACTTTACTGATTGGACGAATCAAGCGGGAGAAAGCCATCAGGCCAGGCGTATATTCACTTTCGGCCAACGTTCGGATGTCGGCCACTTCCATTCGATAGCGGATACCGTCTTTGGTCGGCAGAGCATCTTGCACCGCCATTATGTCATCCCGGTCGGCTAATGCTGCCACTGAAAGGGATGAAAGATTAGTGGAAGCTGGCTTAATGGCCTTAGATCCTGAATGTTTGCGAGGCAGCCCTGATTTTGATATATCGGTAACTTGCGCCGGCTCATGATCAGGGATCCTTGAAATGATTGTCTTTTCGGATTCAGTTTCGATCGTTTGCAAGGCTAACTGACGTTGATGCATACCTGCTTTGTGGACAGGGACATTATTTATGCGGGGGGAATTACCTGGATTATACCCATAAAATGCCATCAGCAGCAAACCGATGATCAGTCCCGACAGGATGCTGGATTGCCAGCCTGCAGGCATCCCCGGAGCTGGTGGCGGGATGGTCTCGACCGGAGCAATGCCGCCCATCTTTTCCTGCTGATCCAACAGACGTTCCATTGCCTGCCAGTGTTCTTCCTGTGGCAGGAAGGTATGTTGTTTCATGGCTTGTTGCCATGCTTGTTCCTGTGGTGTCATGTCCTGCTTCATGAGCGTGGTTCGCGAATTAAATTCTCCTTAACAATACGGGCCTGCAAGGTTTTTCGTGCCTGAGCCAGATGCCACCTAGAGGTAGATTCGTCCATGCCCAGCATCTCGCCAATTTCCTTGTGTCGATAACCGTCGATTACATAAAGACTAAATACTGATCGCGACACAGGTGTTAATTCCTGCACCATCCGGTATAGATATTCAGCCTCCAAATGTGGAAAGACATCGTTTTCGGTACCCCGCTCCTGTACTTCCGGAAAATGAATCACCTTTCGATAGGTCTGCTGACTGCGTAGATGATCCATTGCCGTATTAAATGCAATGCGGGCAACCCATGACGCGAACGTGCCGGTTGGTTGGTACTTGTCCAGATTTTGAAAGACTTTTAAAAAAGCCTGATTCACCACCTCGAGTGCCTCCTCCTTGCTACCGGTGTATCGCATACAAACACCCATCCCTTTACTGAAATACCGTTCATAAAGACGCCGTTGAGCAATCCGGTCACCCAAACGGCAGCCTGCCAGCAGATCTTCATCGGTACTTTTCGAATGGTAGGTCATGTATGCTATACAACGGCCGATCATAGCCATTCCATACATATAATCGGAATCCACATCAATTTCGTTGGGAGAACCCAAAGAATATTTATTATCTGTGGGGAGGGAGTCCCTTTCGAAGCGTTTGGATGGCGATGTTTGTACTCACCCACTCTGGCAAAAAGCGTGTCAACACATGCAGTATACGATATAAGCGACCCGGGATAATTAATCCCTGCTTGCGCTGATAAGCCCTATAAGCTGCCTCGGCAACTAAAGGAGCATCAACCGACAACCAACCGCTGAACAATGCTGAGTCCTTCATACCGGATGCTTCTCTGAAAGGAGTTCGGGCTGCAGGTGGGCACACCGTGGTAATCCTTACCGGACTACCCTGATCCTTTAATTCGCGCTCGAGGGCCTGTGAAAAACTTCGAACAAATGCTTTTGTTGCGCCATAAGTTGCCATATAAGGGTTAGGTTGGAAGGCGGCAATGGAAGCAATGTGCATGATCTGTCCCTTTTTGCGGGCGATCATTCCCGGCAAAAACAAACGCGTCAGTCGATAAAGTGCCATGATATTGAGTTGAATCATGGACTCTTCTTTTTCCTGCGATATATCAGGAAGAAATCCCCACGTCCCAAAACCTGCGTTATTAATCAATCCGTCGATGGCTATTCCCATCTTCTGGGTAAACGCAAATACACGTTCCGGACCGTCCGTTTCCGTCAGATCAACAGGTAGTGCATACACCTCAGCTCCCGGATGACCCTGTTCAATAATGGTTTTAGCCCGATCAAATTCCTCACCGGGAAGGGCGACCAAAACCAATGCATGCCCGGATGCGGCAAACCGATGGGCAAGTTCAAGACCAAAGCCGCTAGAACTGCCTGTGATAAGAATCGTGTTTTTGGACATAACTTTTATACCGGATGAAATTTAAAAAACTGACTTTGATTGGCAGAAAACAGAACTGCTTTACATTCCCAATGAATTGTGAGAAGGTTATCCCCCTTTTTTAACAGGAAGTATTGATTTGAGGGGTGTCGAATCAGGATCAAGTGCCGGAGCAACCAATTCAGGTCGCACAGGTCGGGGAGGCGCATCCGCACTATCCAATCCAGTGGTGTAAGCCCTCAATAGAAGAATGCTATCGACTGCATCAGATGCTTTCTCCGTCGCTGCAGACCGACAGGTAACCCAAAAATCAAGGCTTCTTTTTTTTAAATTTTCTTCCACTGCGACCTCGATTTTCAATCTGGATTTCGAATCGATTTTGTCACTACATGCCATGAGTGACACGAGGAGAATCAGCGCAGGATATTTCATTGTTGCTCCAATTTAAGCCTCATGCCTACCACCCGAACAGTCATAATGGAATCGATAAGAAAAGGTTGGAGACTGTCCTGAAAACCGGTACAGCGTCCATTCAGGCTATCGAGCAAGACTAAAGATTTTTCCTCGGTTGTCCTGGTTACCTCACGTTTTTCAGCGCTGTTGAGGAAGCCACTTTCCGGGCTACAGGACACGAGTGTCAGACCGGCAAGAAGAGTTGCAAACAAGCGGTTCATCCGAGGTTGATTTCCTTTCGGCGAAGTTCAAAATGCTGCCCCAAATAAACCCGGCGCACCATTTCGTCGGCGGCTAATTCTTCTGCGGAGCCAGCCTTTAGAATCCGCCCTTCAAACATTAAATAGGCACGATCGGTAATGGACAGTGTTTCCTGCACATTGTGGTCAGTAATAAGAATACCGATATTCCGGGTCTTCAGTCTAGATACATTGTACTGAATGTCTTCAACGGCAATCGGGTCGATACCGGCAAATGGTTCATCCAGCAAGATAAACTTGGGATCCGTAGCCAGGGCACGCGCGATTTCGGTCCTGCGACGTTCACCGCCAGATAAGGAGTCGCCGTTATTTTTACGCACCTTGTGCAGATTGAATTCATCAATGAGCCCTTCCAGACGATCGCGTTGTTCGGCTTTAGGGAGGCTTGTCATTTCAAGAACCGCCTTAATATTATTTTCTACGCTAAGTTTACGAAAAACTGATGCTTCCTGAGGCAAATATCCCACACCCAATCGGGCTCTTCGGTACATGGGCAATGTCGTAATATCCTCGCCGTCCAGAAAAACACGACCCTCATTGGGACGGATAAATCCCACCACCATATAAAAACTGGTAGTTTTACCTGCACCGTTAGGCCCGAGCAGGCCTACTATCTCCCCCTGGTTTACTTCAAGTGATACATCGTTCACCACAGTACGACTTCCGTATTGCTTGACCAGATGTTCAGTATGGAGCTTCATCTTTGCAGGAAGTGTCAAATCAGCGTGATATTAAAGAAAGTGTGGTTTTAGAATTTCTTAATCAGGTCAAAGATAGCGCAAGGGAGCCTCGAAAGATAGGTATGCTGCCCAAATCACTTCAATTTTAAGTGACTTACAATCCGATTTGCAGGTAACGAGATGCATTGGCAGGATCAACAAGGGACATGAGATCCTGAATCTGTCGTTTCATAGGAGAATCAGCCATCTTGAATACCTCCACTATCTCCTGATTTTTTGCGTTTGCAAAAATCTGGATGGCCATCGCGTTTCGGTTTATTTTGGCAATCTGAGCGATTTCATCAATCGCTTTCAGCATATTAATCCGTCCTTTTTCTGGATCACGGTGCATTTCATCTAGTCCCTTCATGTGATAGGTATAGGCAGCTTCGCGCATGGGACGAAAGGTCGGATTTAGAGCATTCTCGATCATCCAGTAACGCACTCGGGTCCCATCAGATGCTTTCCATCCTTTATGTCCTCCTGTGGCCGGAATCATATTAATAATTTCCTGCGCTGTTTGAAAATATTGTTCACCGCCGTTTTTACTAAACGTATCACCGTCCATGCCGAGAATATAATAGGCATAGAAAGACAATATCGCTGAAAGATTATCTACATATGCATTCGTACTGAATACAATGGGCTGAAACTGATCATAGGTGAAGGTGACATCCTTATCAACATGCATTAAAATCGATGTCTTAAAACTGCTGCCATATACGGGCCGGGTAGCCTGAATGGACATATCAGCACCAAATGAATTGACACTATACTCATCACGAATCGTCAATTGGATCGTAACTTCAATGCGCTCATCCAATTCATAGATATCGTCGGTCCAGCGCTGATTGTTCATAAACTCCTGAATGGCCGTCTGGAGTGTCACGAAGACAGCAGGATCGGCAGACTGGATGCGCGGTGTATTTACAAGAATACTCACTTTCAATTCCTGCGCAGTGGCTGATGAAAGGAACAAGGTGAAAATCAGAAGGGTAAGGATACGCATGGTGAAAGGGTTTCAATCTTAAGGGATCAACAGACGTGCCAATTCGTCAACAATATCGACGGCTAGGGCTGTTTTAGCTTTTAACCCCAAAGCACGGGATTTAGTATCCCGAAAAAATAAAGTTACTTTATTTGTGTCCGTTTCAAACCCGGCTCCGGGATCCCGCAGGGAGTTGAGCACTATAAAGTCGAGGTTTTTGGATTCCAGTTTTTGCAGGGCATTCTTTTCTTCGGCTTCTGTCTCCAGGGCAAAGCCAATAAGAATCTGACCCGGTTGTTTACTGCGGCCGAGTGTGGCAGCGATGTCCGGATTTTTAATCAACTGAAGCTCGATATGGTCACCGGATTTTTTGATTTTGTCGCTCGCAACTTGTGCGGGCCGATAATCGGCTACTGCCGCAGCGAAGATGGCTGCCTGACAAGTAGGAAATATTGCCTTCGAAGCTTCCATCATTTCCAGAGCGGAAACCACATTTACTACGTTGATATTAGGGTGGTAAGGTGCCAGTTTGCAAGGGCCGAGCACCAGATGCACAATTGCACCGCGGGAAGCCAACTCATTCGCCAGTGAGACACCCATTTTCCCGGAAGAGTGATTGCTTATAAACCGCACAGGGTCCAATGCTTCTTGTGTAGGACCGGCCGTGATGAGAATGGTATTCCCTGCGAGTGTCTGATCCACCTGAAAAAACTGTTCTAAGTGGTCCAAAATGACTTCAGGCTCCGCCATCCTGCCCGGACCGGAAAGGCCACTTGCCAGTTCGCCATGCCCGACAGGGATGAGCTGGACCATATCGGAAAGAAGGAGTTTCAAATTACGTCTTGTAGAGGGATGCTCCCACATATCCAGATCCATAGCCGGTGCAATCATTACCGGGCAACGTGCGGATAGATATGCGGCAAGGAGGAGATTATCACATCGGCCTTGAGCCATTCCGCTGAGGGTATTGGCGGTAGCGGGAGCGATCAGGTAGAGGTCGGCCCAAAGTCCCAACTCCACATGATTATTCCATTCGCCTTCAGCCATTATCTCATACTGGACAGGGTGGCGAGACAAGGTACTAAAGGTGATAGGCGCTACGAAAGTAGTAGCTGATGGCGTCATTAATACACGGACCTCTGCCCCCTGCCTTATCAGCAATCGGGTCAGAAAGACGGCCTTATAAGCAGCTATACTGCCGCTGATCCCAAGTAGGATCTTTTTGCCGGTCAACGGTAGTAGGGCCATGACGCGTAATGAGGTGATCAGGCCTCGGGCTGTTCTTCTTCCTTATAGCGATAGTGAATCTCATCATGCATGAATTCATTCATGCTGATAATCGCCGGATTGGGTAATTTTTCGTAGGATCGGGAGATTTCTATCTGCTCCTTGTTTTCCTGAATCTCCTCGATCGTTTCCGTTTGCTCTGTAAACTCTTCGAGTTTTTCATTCAGCTCACGCTTGATATCGACGGCTACCTGTCTGGATCGTTTACTGATGATGACCAGTGATTCATAAATGTTGCCCGTCTTTTCAACGAGTTTCTCAATTTCCAAGGCCTTCAGATTCGGGTCGAGGTGTTGAGATTTGGATTTAATAGACATAGTCAAAGCATTTTAATGGCATTCCTTGTTAGGGATTCCGTTTTTTTAACATCAGGAGAAAAGGTACTTTCAGGATACTTGTTCCGGAATAGTTTAATGTATTCCGTTACTTTTTCAAAGCGTTCTTTGCGTTTTTCTTTAATACTATTTGTGGCCCATGCAAAGGCAGCATCGACCTGGAGATATCGGATACGTTCGGCATCTTTGGTTTCCGGGAAATCTTTGAGCAGATTTTCAAACGATTGTAAAGCAGCCTGGTATTCCCTCAGGTCATAATACAGCGTAGCTTCGGCAAAAGCTTTTTGTTCCAGTTTTGCACGCATCCCATCAATCAGACGGTTGCATTCAGCCAATCGATCACTCCTGGGATAGGTATTGACAAAATCCTGGAAGCCTTCAATAGCCTTAACGGTATAAGACTGATCCAGCCGGTAAATGGGCGAAATCTTAAAATTGGCATACGCTGCCATATATTCTGCCTCCTCCCGCAAGGTACTGAGTGGGTAGGTCGTCTTAAAATTATTAAAATAGTAGGCTGCCAGAATATAGTTCTTGAGGTAAAAGTGGCTGTTGGCATATTTGAAGTACAGGTCTTCTGCCTCCTTTCGACCTCTGAAGTTGTTGATAATCAGCTCGAATAGCGCCTGAGCCTTTTGGTAATCGCCTTTTTCATAATAGCCAATGCCCTTCTGATAGATCTGATCAACGTCTCCGCTCAATCGAACACGCTCAAATTCAGATTTACAGCCTGCTAATGCAGCCACAACAAGGAGTATAGTCAGAAGCCTGATTTTCATAAGCGGGCAAAGTTAACGCTTTTTCGGGATTGAGAACGTATCCAACCCAGGTTATGGTATTATGGAAAAGTTAAGCCCGGGATGGATGGAAAACCGAGGATTGAAAATCATGACCACAGCGTCATGACGGAGGCGTTATTTCGTTGTTGGTTGATCGTTTGAAGGACAACTATTACAACCATGAATCTACAATACTCATAATTTGACTGAATGCCAATAGAAGACGGAGGAAACAAAGAAAGTAGAATGTAGAAAGTAGAAAGTAGAAAGTAGAACGTAAAATGGAGAATGGAAAGTGAGGTCTGAAGGTCGAAGGTCTGAAGGTCTGACGGTCGAAGGTCTGACGGTCGAAGGTCGAAGGTCTGAAGGTCGAAGGTCGAAGGTCGAAGGTCGAAGGTCGAAGGTCTGAAGGTCGATACTTGAATGGTTCCATGATCGGTGGTGACAATCACCTTATAGCCACGTTGCGCTATTTCCTTAAAT
>JBBQMA010000011.1:0-14315 GCA_038328415.1 Chitinophagales bacterium
AGCCATAATCAAATCCTAGGAGACCAAACATCGGTAGGAATACCCTAAGGCCTAAACCGGCAGAACGCTTCAGATCAAACGGACTATACTCCCTGAAGGTGCGCCAGGAATTAGCACCTTCCACAAAACCCAGTACAAAAATGGTAGAGGACGGATTGAGGGAAATCGGATAGCGAAGTTCCATCGTGTATTTGTTGAACACAGTTCCGTAACCCCGGTCATTAGCTGCAAGATCGGCTACATCATAACCGCGGCTGGAAATAAGTTCATTACCGATGAAGAAAGCACCCTGATTGGCCAGGCCGGCACCACCAACCTCAAAACGCTCAAAGGGAACTGTTCCGATTTTGCTGTTGTAATTGCCTAGGAAACCCAATTTAGCTGCGGTGCGCAAGGTCAGTTTGCCTATTAGCGGTGTGTACCACTCCGCCGTTGCCCTGATTTTGTGATACTCGAGGAAACGAAATTTCTCCTGCGAACTCAGCGTACTATAATCCTTATCTGGTTGGAAGAGTGAATAAGGTGGTGTGAACTGAGCTGTCAACTGGACCAGGGAGCCACTTCGCGGGAAGGTCGGATCCACAATCGAATTTCGCGCCAATGTGAGCTTCACATGGAGGTTATTATAGCTGCCGGTACTGATCGTAGAACCATCATCCAGGAAAAAACGGCTATAATTGTTTAGGCTGAGCGTCTGAAGGCTTAATGCTGAGGTGAATACAAAGTTGTCATCCGGCCACCGCAATCTGGTTCCGATAGAAGCAGTGACATTCAGGATGTCGAGACCACTATAGGATTCTGCGGAGCGGGTCAGACCATTGGAGACGGAGTTGAAAAACGCGGCTACCGTAAAGTTGCGTGGTTTTTTACCCCCCAGCCAGGGCTCGGTAAAGGAGGCATTATAACTTTGGAAAAATCGGCTCCCCCGTTGCGCACGCAAGGACAGACGCTGACCATCACCCTGTGGCAAAGGATGCCACGCTTCCGGGTGGAAGATATTGCGCATTGAAAAATTATTGAAGGATACACCCAGTGTGCCTATGATACCCTGATTGACACCACCCCAACCGGCAGAAAGTTCCAGTTGGTCGGCCGGTTTTTCTTCAACGGTATATTCGATATCCACAGTACCTCGCTGCGGATTGACTGGCGTGTTTATACCCAGGGCTTCCTGATTGAAGTAACCCAGGTTGATGATCTGTCGCTGCGAACGGATGATATCAGAACGACTGAATTTGGCACCCGGTACAGTACGGAGTTCTCGTCGAATGACATGCTCGTGCGTGCGGTCATTCCCATTGATAGTAACACGGTCAATGGTGGCCTGTGGGCCTTCATATAATCGCAATTCCAAGTCAATGGAATCTCCGTCGATGGCTACTTCGACCGGATTGGCCTGGAAGAAGAGGTATCCGTCATCCATGTAAAGGGAGCTTACATCGCGACCCTCCATACTGAAGGTGAGCCGGCTCTGTAACAGTTCTTCGTTGTAAATATCACCCTTCTCGATACCTAATACACGGGATAGGGTGGCCTCGTCAAAGATGTAATTGCCCCGCCAGGTGATGTCGCGGAAATAATATACGTTGCCCTCGACAATGTCCATGTGGATACGCACGCGGCCATTTTTATCGCGCCATACCGAGTCGCTGAGTATTCGGGAATCCCGGTAACCCAGGGTGTTATAATAGGCTATGACTTTCTTTTTATCGTCTTCGTATTTGGGTCGGATCAGTTTGGAACCACTGAAGAGCTTCCAGCGGTGTTTTGTCTCCTTCATTTGCTTGCGCAGTTTGGAGGCTTTCACATGGTCATTTCCGGAGAAGGTAATACTGGCAATGCGGATCTTTTTGCCCCTGTCAATATTGAAGGCCAGCTTAACAGCATTGACCAACTGGTCATCGGCCTCTTCCTCCACCGTCACCTTGACATCCAGGTAGCCTTTTTCGATAAAGTAGTCACGCAGCGACTGCCTGCAGCTAGCTAGGCTATTTTCTGTAATGATTGTTCCTTTAATCAGGTATTTATTCACAATTTCGTTCAAATCGTCGTGATAGGATTTTTTGACACCCCTGAACGTATGCCGTGCAAAACGGGGGCGCTCCACCACATTAATTAAGAGGAACACGATGTCGCCGATGCGTTTCTCTTCCAGGATCTGCACATCTGCAAACAGTTTCAGTTTCCATAGGGACTTTAGGGCCCTGGAAATATCTTCTCCGGGCAGAGTGATCTTGCCTCCTACCCGCAAGCCGGTTACCGCTATTAGGGTATTGGCATCACTGTAAGTGGCACCATCAAGTTTGATACCACCGATCTCAAATGACTTGGGATCATCCGTATAATCTATGGTTGGTGTTGTTGTTTGTGAACTCAGAGACAGGCCCAGCGAAAGCATGACAAACAGTAAAAAGAAGGTACGAATCATGCCAAGTAAGGATTTGTGCTCCCGAAGAACGGGAAAACGGAAGGAAAAGCGTCCATCAGGGGACAAAATTAACGTCATTTTAAGCATTGTGGGTCGTAATCTGCTCGGAAATCTGGCCAAAACGTCGCTCGCGACGCTGGAAATCAAGGATCGCTTCATAGAAATTATCTCGCCGGAAGTCAGGCCAAAGGATTGGAGTAAAATAGAGTTCGGCATAGGCAATCTGCCAGAGCAGAAAGTTACTGATCCGGCTTTCACCGCTGGTGCGGATGAGAAGCTCCGGATCGGGAATACCCGCGGTATAAAGGTGGTCCGCTAAAGTTTGTTCAGTGATCGTGGCAGGATTGAGCTTGCCTTGTTGAACCGCTTTAGCGATCATACGTGCTGCGGAAGCCAATTCCTGCTTGGCGCTGTAGTTGAGTGCCAGGATCAGGGTCATACCCTTGTTATTGGCGGTTGCGGTAATGGCTTCGCGCAGGCTGGCCGCTGTTTTTGGGGGCAGGAGGTCGGTATCGCCAATGGTAAGCAGGCGGATATTGTTTTCCTGAAGGGTTTTGATTTCTTTTCGGATAGTTTGCACCAGCAGCCGCATGAGTGCATTGACCTCCATAGCGGGCCGTCGCCAGTTTTCTGTTGAAAAAGCATAAAGCGTTAGAAACCGGATACCAAGCTCGGCGGCAGTTTCTGTGACTTCCCTGACTGACCTGACCCCATTGCGATGCCCAAACACCCGTGGCTGCCCATGTGCCTTGGCCCATCGTCCGTTGCCATCCATGATGATGGCCACGTGTTGAGGAAGTGTGTAGGCTTGTAGTTGTTCTTTGAGGTCCATTGGCCTGCGGATAGCCGACAAAGTTAACAAGATTGGCCGATGCGCAAAGCTGGAGTTCATCTAGAACCGCAGCAAATCTTCTTTTTATTGGAAAATCTCGCAAGACAATCACAAATCATTGCAAATCTCGGTGAACGGGTATCCCGATTCTGCTCCTTTATTTCTATTGGGAGGACTATACCAAAAGGTTAGTTTGATCAGACTTTACAAAGCTGAAGGCTACTTGGAATATATTTCATACCTACTTCATCATAGGGCTCCATACAGACTAGTACTATAGTATTACATGGCTAATGGTGGTACCAACGCCTATAGATTGGCTGTAACCTGAACGGCTCGGATCGTATCTATTAACAAAGGTTGCGGATGTCAAAAACAAAGTGCCAGTTACCGGTATTATTCCGGCTTGGGCCAGGCCAGATAGCCGCCTTCTACGTTGTATACCTTGCGAATGCCGGCTTCCCGCATCAGCGCACATGCTTTTAGGCTGCGACTGCCGGAGCGGCAGTATACGATATAGGTCTTCTTTTTATCGAGGTCTCCAAGCTTCTTCATGAATTCAATTTCCTGGGTCACATCAATCAGAACGGCATCCTTCAAGTGCCCTTCATAATACTCTGAGGGTGTACGCACATCAAGCAGCATGATGCGCGCGTTTTTGTCCAGGAGTTCCTGCGCCCTTGTCGTGTTAATAGATGGATAGTCCAACTCAAGAGCAGATTGATTCACTTTCACGGCGGCCATATCCTTATCCGACGTTAGACGTTGGCAGGCATAGGTGGCAAGGAAGGCGACTCCGATCCATATGAACAGCCGATAATTGAACCTCATAACTGCGAAGGTACTAGGATTCTGTTAAGAAGGATACCGTGTATCTTGATACCACTTCAATGGTTGTATTCCCCCAACTACTTCAGGACATATAGTTTATCTCTGAAAAGATCCATTGTATGCAAGACAGGAACAAAACGGTCCATCAAATAAATAGTTAGCACCGGTTACGAATAAGGGAGAAAATTTGGGAACTTACCTAACTAGAAAAGCTCTTTCACTTCTAAATTCATGGCACGACATAGCTCCTCTTTTCAAATTATAATATTAATTTTTTTGATCTGAAAAAAATCATAATAAGAAAGTCGGCCCCTCTACAGAAGTTTCCGTTCAACAGGGTGTTACTCATACCCCTTCAGTTTTTCTGAAGGCGTTTGTGGTTGCAATGCAATTCATATCTTGCACTGTGCACACCACAGCCTGCCCTGCCATAAGCGGGATAAACTTATTTTTTTGCTGCTACCGTTCGTTCTCTTGTCATAAGTTGCATCGATAAATTTGTCAACTACCCATTGTTTTAATTGTGCGGCGTTAAGTTAGAACCATTTTTGTTGAAAAACACCAGAGTCGTCAATTACAAACTTAAATTTTCTAAATGGCCTTTTCTTATTTAGAACATTGGTAAATTCGCTTTTAGTTTGAAATTGTCGCAAACTTTGCGATAATTTCAAATTTTTTGTTCGAATTTGGTCTTCCACTTCAAAGTATTAAGAAAATTACTTTTCAATTTGGTAAGTTTTGCACGGTCGGTTTAATACGGTTGCAACTAACGTCAAGGGCCATGTTAAAGGTATGTGGCCGCAGGGTCTGGAATTGAGACGGCAGGACGAATATACAAATGCGCCATCTTTCTATTTTCTCTAGGAATTCATATGTTGGAAAGATTGAACATTTTCTATGGATTGTCTCACGCCCAGAAAGACTTATTTGCACGCTCACTTATTTCAATTAATTGTGTTTCAAAGTCATTATTCTCTAATCTCATATCATGCGGACAATCGCCGCTAACGGTTATGTTTATGCAGGAGAAGGACTTTGAAATACTAAACTGTCCCAAGTGACCAAACGATGAACGAATATAAACCTTTAATCCTACACTCCGCCCTACAATTTCATAAACAAATTGTGTGTGCCTTGAATGGCAAATATAGTTCGTTAATGAAAGAATTCCTATAGGGTGAGCTTTTATTATACACGGGCGTAACATATCGAAGTATTAGTAAATCGCAAGGTGGTGTGGGTAACTCATGCACTGAGTCCTAAGCCTCCGCTAAAGCTATGGCAAACTAAATCCAACATAGGCTTAGGCTGTCGGCGAAAGTAAGCGAGACTGCAAAGATCGGTATTGACACTTCGGCTCCCTCTGCCTAAAAGAGAAGGCCAGATAGGTTGGGCAAAAAAAATATGGTGTTCGTTTTTTGGCCCGAAATCCAAATATCGAACAATTACCCTACATCGACGAAATTTGGAGGCAACGATTTTAAAGCAGTGTGGTGTAAGTCAAATCACTCAAGCGTCTGGTCAAGGGAGCAATCGTCCATAAACTCAAAGAGGACCATCAAATCAAATCGGTCAAAATATTCATCTTTACCGACCTAGAATTTCCTGCTCAAGAAATCTGGTCGTGGTACAAAAACCGGTTCCAAATCAAGTTCCTATACCGGGACGCTAAACAGTATACTGGCCAGGAAGACGCCCAAAGCCTAAGAAGAAAAGCCCTCCAATATTATTTCAATATGTCGCTTACTGCCGTAGGGCTGGCCAAATCGGTGAACCACATGTCCATCGATAAAATCCAACGTGGATGATTCTCCATAAGAAACATTAAAACGCAGTATTTTATTGGACTAGTAGCTGACAACGATTTTGATGTATTCGCTCATAAACCAAACCTCCAATAAAATCACCCAGCATTGCATATCCAATATAATCACACACCTGTCCAAAATAAATCCAGGTAAAATAAATTTTATTTGACAAAATGAACGAATATCGAAAACTACCCCTATTTAAGATTTAGAATTTAATCGCATTTTTAAATAAAGACCGTTCTCGAACAGCTCGCCCCCAGCACGAAGCTGATTCGCCTTCGCCAAGGCTTCGGCGACCAATGCCCGCAGGGGGCGCCTTTTTATGTGGGAGCTCACATACCCCGTAGGGGCGAATGTCCAGTGGACATTCGGTGAGCGAACCGAGCGCTCCCGCGCGAGGCTTACGTAATGCTATTTAGGATTTTTACACCAATTTCAACACTAGCCAGCGAGCCTTTCGAGAACAAGCGCCCTGCCTGCAATACGCCAGTCAGGCTTGCCAATTGGCAGGTAGATTTTTGGTTACTTTTTGGCGCCACAAAAAGTAACTAGTTGAAGGTCGAAAGTCTGAAAGTCGAAAGCTGAAGGTCGAATAGTGAAGATGACCTGACAAAAGACGATTTCCACCGATATTACCCTGCGACAATCATGGCAACTGAAGTTTCGTTGTTCGTTGAATCGAAACAACGAAACAACGTAATGTTTAAAGAGGAGTAGTTTTCAATAATCCGCTTTAAGTAATACAATACATTGATTATCAGTATAAAATATTCTTCATTTTAAATATTTTGGACAGTAGTGATTGAATCTTATGAATTGGCTTTAATAAAATATGAGGAGGATAATTTTGAACAAGGTTACAATAATGATTGCATGCGGCAGGACAAGTCGTTCTTATATCTGTATGACATACCGGGCGGGGCTCACGTTGTCATCGAAGACACCTAGATAGTTAGATTTTTTGTCGATTTATTGGCTTTTATATGACCCGGGTGGTGTTTTTCAGCTACCCAAAGGAGACATTACCAATACCTTTAAATGTGGGAAATTGAATACAACTGTGAACCGTAAAGGCCAAACTTTCGTTAGCTTACGGCAATGCAAAAAATACTAATTGTTGAAGATGACCCACACATCGCTGCACTCATCAACCGAGCGTTGCAGGAGGCAGGCTACGAAACTCTAGTGGCGTTTGATGGGAAAATGGGTATGGAATTGGTTCATAAACTCCAACCTCAATTGGTCATTACCGACTTAGTCATGCCACATGTTGGTGGTCATGAACTATGCCAGCAGATTCGAAACGGCAAATATTATGTCCCAATCATCATGCTCACCGCGCTAAGTTCAACAGATGACGTTGTTCTAGGTTTGGATTCAGGTGCCGACGATTACATGGTTAAACCATTCCGTGTGCCCGAATTGCTCGCCAGGGTGCGGGCCTTGTTGCGCCGTAGAGAGCTACCCGAAACGCAACAAATAAGTACTTTGGCGGACCTTAGCCTTAACCATGAAACCAAGGAGGTTTTTCGTAATAACGAACCAATTAAACTCACAGCCACTGAGTTTCGCTTGCTGGAATATTTGATGCGCAATAATGGCAGATTGAAGACCAGAATGGATATCCTGGAAGAGGTTTGGGGAATGAGTTTCGATCCAAGTACCAACATAGTAGATGTGTATATCAATTATTTACGTAATAAAATTGATAAGCCTTTTGAGCAGAAACTGATTCACACTCATGTCGGGCTGGGCTTTATCTTAAAGAAATAACAACTACACCATGCTTCTGCCAAAGCTTACCATTCGACAGCGGCTCCCGTTGTTCATTTCTTTATCGGCCCTATTGATTTTGGTGCTGGAAGGTTATTTTATCTATGCATTCTCGGTTCGGTTCTATGAACTGGAATTTCGGGAGCAGATTCAAGAACGATTGGAGGAGGCTGATTCGCTCATCGCGCGCGATCCGCTGCACCCGTTTACTACCCTTAATACGATGCCCTCCGGCGTACTGCCAGACGAAAAGATTATTTACGCCACCGACCTAGGAAAAATCCTGCTGCCCAATGAGGAAAGACCTTTAGCGGATGTACTTGATACCACACAGTTTGACCAATGCAAATATTGTTTTGCTCATGTTGGAAAACGTGATTATGTCATTCGACACAATCCGATTTCTCATCACACCTTGGTCGTCTCGGCCATTGACCATTATGGCCAAAGTAAAATTAGCAACCTCCGTACCGTGATTTTATCCGGAATCCTCCTCGGTGTGCTATTATTGACGTTTGCAAGCTGGTTCTGGGTAAATAAAATGCTACAGCCCATTGCAAATAAAATCAAAAAAGCCCGTGCAATTGGAGCTAAAAGCCTAAACCTGCGGCTGGATGTTAAAAACAACCACGACGAACTGGGAGAGCTTGCACTTACATTCAATGAAATGCTGGAACGAATTGAGCAAGGATTTCGAAGCCAGCAGCAATTCATTCGCAATGCCTCGCATGAAATGCGCACCCCCCTTACAACAATCACCGCAGAGGCCGATCTCGCTTTGATGGAAAACCGTACTCCTGAGAAATATAAACTAGCCTTGGAGAATGTACGCCAGCAAGCTGAAAACCTTACCGAATTGTTAGCAAAGTTACTTCTCTTGGCAAGCGTTGACTCCAACAATCATTTAAACGATCAGGCTTGCTCAGCCGATGAGGTATTGTTGCAAGCCCTACATGCATTGCAGGTTAAATATCCGAAGGCTGGACATTCCGTCCATTTGGAAATTGAATCCCCGGACCCTTCCCTGTTTCTAGTACGCTGCGATTCGATTATTTTGTATACGGCTTTTTTTAATTTACTCGACAACGCCATCAAATACGGCAAAGACCAGACCGTGACCGTAAAACTTTTTCTCAAAGGACCGTCTATCTGCCTGCAAGTGGTGGATCATGGTATGGGCATTGCTCCCGATGAATTGGAGCACCTGTTCAAGCCTTTTTATCGGGGTAAACAAAGTAGCCATATACAAGGCAGTGGTATCGGGCTTTCCTTAGTAAAAAGCATTGTAGAAAAATACGGTGGCAGCATCTATTTAGAGTCAGAAGCCGGGAAAGGTACCCTCGCCCAAATTTTGTTGCCCCGTTCCGCTTAGAGATATTGTTCGGAATTTTATAAATCTAATGTAGTTCTTAATCGGCTCTTATGCGTTTCTAATTATCAACCTACCACCTTTGTTCCAAAACGAACAAAAAAGGTTTGAAACATGAAAATTATTCGGATCAATTTTATTGTAATCGCAGCCTTGGCCATTTTGGTGACTAGCTGTGCGACGGTCATGCCTGACAAAGTAGGGGTGAGAAGGGCTTTTGGAAAAATCGATGATACCGTGAAGCAACCTGGCATGGTATGGTTCAATCCTTTTACCACCCGCGTCATTAGAGTACCTGTTCGGACCATGAACCTGTCCATCATTGAAAATCTGCCCTCTAAGGAAGGCTTGACGATAAGGTCGGAAAGTTCGATTTTATATCGAGTGAAGCCATCTGCGGTGCCTCAAATTCTTAAAGAGACCGGGATGCAATTTGAGGAAATGCTGATTCTGCCTGTTTTCCGCTCGGCAGCCTCGGATGTATGCTCAAAGTATGATGCCAAAAACATGCACAGCTCCAAGCGTGCCGAAATAGAAGAAGAGATTAAAAAGCGACTGGCCGAAGTGTGCGAGCCCAAGGGATTT
The DNA here is from genome assembly GCA_038328415.1 of Chitinophagales bacterium. GTDB lineage: Bacteria > Bacteroidota > Bacteroidia > Chitinophagales > Saprospiraceae > JAGNXB01. The sequence continues at coordinate 9,630 of JBBQMA010000011.1, forward strand.
GTCATCGAAGCCGTGCTATTGAAAAGTATTACCCTGCCAGCCGGATTGTCAAGATCCATAGAATCCAAACTTGAAGCAGAACAAGAGGCTTTGCGTATGGAGTTTGTGTTGGACCGACAAAAACAGGAAGCCCAGCGCCAGATAATTGATGCCGAAGGAGCCAAAGAAATTGCCCGAATCCAAGCCGAGGGTAAGAAAAACGCCACCATCATTGACTCTGAAGCCCGTGCGCGCGGCTTTGAGATAGAAGCCGAGGGAACCAAAAAGGCGAATGAACTGATTAGCCTTAGTCTGACTCCTAATGTTCTGAAGTTCAAACAAATAGAAGCATTTCAGAAACTTTCCGTGTCACCGAATACCAAGATTATTGTCACAGACGGTAAAACGCCGATGGTGAACATGCTTGGAAATTAAGGGAATTAACCGTTCTTTTAAACTAAACCATCACTACAAATGATAAAGCAATTATTTCCCTTGGTATTTGCAACCTTCCTTTTCCTCTTGGCCTCAGCCTGCCAAACCGATAGTGACAAATTAAAAAACAAGCCTGAAACTAAACCCTTAACCGATTCTAATGCTCAGGCATCTGAGGTAGGGCTTCCTTATCCACAGACCCCCGACGAAGCCATTGCCCGGCTCAAAGAAGGGAACACCCGATTCATTAATGATCAATCAGCGCACCCCAACCGCGAAGACAACCGGAAAATTATTCAGGCGCAAAATCAAACACCTTTTGCCAGTATATTGAGTTGTAGCGATAGCCGCGTCCCCTCTGAAATCATCTTTGACCAGGGACTAGGTGATCTTTTCATTGTCCGCACCGCAGGCCAGGCATCTACGATCGCGTCTTTTGGTTCGCTTGAGTTTTCGGTGGCCGTGTTGGGGGTAAAAGTGATTGTGGTGATGGGGCACGAAAAATGTGGTGCAGTTGCCGGAGCTATTGGCACAACCAAGTTGCCAGGACATATAGAAGACCTGGTCAATATCATACGGCCAAGCATCCAGGAATTCATCGGCAAACCAGAGAAATTGGAAGAGGCTGGCAGAGCAAACGTGTTGGCAGAGGTTGAGGTACTCAAAAAACTTAACCCAATCCTTTCACAATACGTGATTGAAGGAAAAATAAAGATTATTCCTGCTTATTATCGCTTGGAAACAGGCCAGGTAGAGTTTTTGTAAATAATTTACTTAGTTTTTATATAGGTTTAGATTTAGCAGCCGGACGTACCAACTTCGTTCGGCTGTTATTTTAAACCCATTATTCACATAATTATTTAACGACTTTGCTTATACACTTTTCATTTTTTGGATTTTATTTCCTAGACCTCTGCTTTTCCCTCTAATGCAAAAAAGAACCGTAACAGCCAGCACCTGCACTGTGGAAAACCGCCCGTATTTTTATAAAATAATGGGGTCGCTTTTAGCTGTGCCGTCTGGGATGATCAATTGTATGCCTTAAATGGTAATTTCCCCAGCTCTGTGAAGCCTGATCCAAACCTATCCTGTGGAGCTAATCACGACGAGAAAGTTGAGTTTCCGTCGCTTTTGCATCTCAATTTTTTTGTTGTAGCGGAACACCATCCCGATGAGTTGGGTTTTTATTCCAAGCGCCGATCTGGATAAAGCAGAGGCGAAGCAAATACGGAACAATAGGAGCCACTAGGGGCCAGATAATACAGGTTTTGCCTAACAGATCAGTTCCCCTTTTATCTAGACATCACAAAAACTCATTTCTACTACTATGCTTTTTCGTTGCATTTTGATTTTTTCATTACTCATTTCACTGGCCGTTGGTTCATCGTCTCAGGACACCCGCATCACCGACCGAAACAAAGTGGGTTGGTGGGCTGGTTTCGCTACTCTCAAGCTCAACAATAAATGGAGAATTCACACAGAATACCAATGGCGGCGGGAAAATTATGTGACCTACTGGCAGCAGAGCCTTTTGCGGCTAGGCTTGAATTACCAACTCACATCTAAAGTTCAACTTCGTGCTAGCTATGCCTGGATCGAAACCTATAATTACGGGGATTATCCGATCAATGGGCTTGGAAGGGACTTTACGGAATATAGGATATTTCAAATGGCTACCCTGACTGATAAACCTGGTCGCCTGGATGTGTCACACCGGTTCATGCTCGAACAACGCTGGATAGGCCGGTACACCCACAAGCGAAGACGAATACTTCTTCGTCAACCGCCTGCGCTATATGTTTCGGATGCAATGCCCGCTCATGGGTCAAACGTTAGATGACAAAGAAATATATGCTGTCGCCTACGACGAAATATTTGTCGGGTTTGGGGAAAACGTCAACGAAAACGTATTCGACCAAAACCGTCTCGCAGTATTGTTGGGCTTTCGTTTTAACAAAACAATCCGCATCGAAGGCGGCTATTTCAATCAAATACTCCAACTTCCTCGAGAAATCATCTTACCTGACAGCCCTAATGGACGCAATGTTTTTCAATACAACTCCGGTTTCATTGTCAATACGCTGGTGAATCTAGACCGTAACCATAAAAAATAATATTGACCACCAACTCTTATCATTAAACTATTGTTTGCTATGAAATGTCCAAAATGCAGCACTGTACTATCGATTTATGAACGTCAAGGGATTGAGATTGACTTCTGCCCCGATTGCCGCGGCGTATGGCTCGACAGAGGTGAACTCGATAAACTCATCGAGCGAGCCAATGAACCGACAACTCGCCAGAAAAGTGATTACGACCACACCAACCCGAGTGACAAACGTAATCAAAAAATACCTGATTTCAGAAGACTCAACGAACATCTTGCCCCAAGAGACAAATAGAAATCGATCCTTGGGGATCTGTTCGATTTTTGAACAAATGTATAATGTTAATAAATTTGTATTACTTTGATTTATAAAATGACATTGAACTTGAATTAGTTATGACACCCCATAAACCAACTTATATATGAGCCAAACAACGCTTGTATCCTTTTTTAAATATAATACATTCAGGACTAAATGGGATGCATTTACTAGAATGGGATTTCCGCCTTTGATGTTCTCGAAGGTAAAAGGACTTCAATTTTGGCGAGCAATGGGTGTAGGTGGAGCAAATGGTTTTTCGATGATGCCAGATTTTTCAATGTATGCATTGGTAACCATATTTGAAAATGAACAGGACTCGTTAAATTTTCATGATGGGAGTATAATGAAAAAATATACTAGAAGTTCAGTTGAAAATAGGTCTTATTTCATGCATTGTATCCATACTCATGGCAATTGGGGTGGTGCAAACCCATTGCTGGTGTGCAATGATCCTGATTTAACTAAGAAAATAGCTATCATTACACGAGCAACTATAAAGCCTTTGCACGCTGTAAAGTTCTGGAAGTTTGTGCCAGGAGTATCTAATACACTAAAGCAATATATAGGGTTGAGCTATTCCAAAGGTTTTGGAGAATGGCCCATTATGATGCAAGCTACATTTTCGGTTTGGGATAGTTTGCAGCATATGAAAGCATATGCATACGAAAATCCAAGTCATGCGGCTATGGTAAAGAAAACTAGAGAACTAAATTGGTATAAAGAAGAAATGTTTTCGAGATTTATTGTTTGGGATGAGAAGATAAATTCAAATTCAAGTGAATAATCACTTATCTCGTTGTGCGGTTAGGCAGCTAAAGCATGCTTTGTACATCATACCTTATTTCCGTTTAATAAATTCCAATATTGCTTGAAGGTCACTGCTGCAATTTTAGTATTGATTCTAGAGAATAGTCCACTGTATATTCAGCTTTCAACTTTCAGACACGACATACCACCTTCAGACTTTCGACCTTCAACTGGGTACTTTTTGGCTCCGCAAAAAGTAACTAGCCCCGCGGCGATCCAGACGATGGTCGTCCATCGCCATGTCTGGATGGAGACACAGCGCGTCTCCATGAGACAGGCCAGACCAAATACGTTGACATTATCTTCAAAGACTTACACCAGGCATAGGCCGGAGTATCTCCCTACATAAACTATTTTCTAGTGTTTAGTATAGGATTTATTTTGAAAAGATCAGGAAAAAGATCAAGACTTGGACTGGCTAAAATAGTGTAAATACAACACTAGCTCAATTAGACAAATTATTTTACTTGATTAATATTAATTGACTTTTTACGGTCCCTTCAACCCAATGTTTAACCATTGGTTCAATGTTTACATAATCACCCGCCATAAGTGTTTCTTTGAAGCCTTTTTCATTTTCAAAAATTACTTCTCCTTCAATACAAATTAAAAGTGCAGGAGTTTTGGTAATATGCTCTTTTAATTTTTCGCCTTTCAAAATTTTTAAAGCAGTTGCATTTCCCATTTCGCTTTTGAAAAGCGAAATAGCTGAAACTGGTTTTTCTTGTGTATGTAATTCTTTTATGTTCATTGGAAATATTGGTTAAATGTTGAGAATGAAGTTTGAATGTATTCAAATTGCTTTGCTGCTTTGGTTTCATCTTTAGCCTCTGAAAGCTCTTTTACCAAATCAATGTAGGGCAATAACCACTTATGCAATTCATCGTGTGCTTTACCTTTCATAGTGCAATTGGAAGTAAGTAAATCAACGTTTTTCTGTAAGTTTTCCGAAAGGGTTTTGTATTCTGTCAATGTTGTTCCCTTGAAATTCGATACATCATTTTCCATATTGCGAATATGCGTTATCATATTTTCA
>JBBQMA010000012.1:0-13925 GCA_038328415.1 Chitinophagales bacterium
TAAAGCGAATATTTAGTTGGAATAAGCTGTCCGGTGATGTAATACCCAAGCCCTGACCGTAGGTAAATTGGGGCAAATCCGGGAAATTAAGGGATCCCTCTTTGGGCACCAACTCCTGCGCTTGAAGATTTATGCAAATCAAGATCAAACCACAGATTATTTGTATACGTGGCATCAGTTTTTCTCTTTTTATAAGATGCTAAGGTACATCATTTGATAGATGACTATGTGCAACAAATTTGAGCTAAGTGATGCAAATCATTTGATTCGCTGGCGTATAGTGGCTCAATACTCATTCAGCCAGTATCAATCGTAGGACATGAGAATATTAACCCTAATCTATTCGTAAACAAATAACTATACATTTAAATATATATTTATATGATTGAATTATGTCTTTTTGAATTTTAGGCAATGCAGAATAAGGATCCATTTCATACATTGGATTACCTTTGCAGTGATGGATTTTAACAGGTTTTTAGTTGCAGCAATCATTCTCCTCACTCTTGCAAGTTGCAGACAGGCAGGTAATCCTCCATTGGAACAGAAGTTCCAAGCGGAAGATCCGAATAGCCCGTCATCCATGGTTCGAATTCCGATTGATCAGGAGGGAAAGCCAGATACTTCCGAGTTAGCCCAAATCAAATTTGACGAGCCGAATTTTGATTTCGGAACAGTTAAAGAAGGAGACATTGTTGAACATACTTTCCATTTCACTAATACAGGAAAAGTTGGACTCATTATATATGAAGCAACATCTTCATGTGGTTGTACTGTACCCGAAACGCCAAAGGAACTTATCCCTCCCGGAGGCAAAAACAAGATTGTTGCTAAGTTCAATACAACAGATAAGCCTGGCGATCAATTGAAGACAATAGCCGTCCACTCGAATACGATTCCTTCAGAAACAGTAATAAGCCTGAAAGGCTATGTCATTTCAAAATCTTAATCATTCAATATTATGGATTCTAATTTTCTTGTTCAATTTGGACCGCTCATCCTATTAGTTGGAGTAATGTACTTTTTCTTTATTCGGCCACAGGCCAAGCGGCAAAAATTGCAGCAGACTTTCCTTGACCAGCTTGACAAGGGCCAAGAAATAGTAACTGCCGCAGGAATGCTTGGACGAATTGTGAAAATTGAAGACCAGATTGTAACCTTAGAAATTGATCAGAAGACCTTCGTTCGCGTCACACGGTCCTCTATTTCAAAAGACCTAAGTGAAGGGTTGATCAAAACGACCTAAAGACTTTTTTGGCATAATCGATACAATGCCAAATAAATATGCGTTTTGAAATTAAGACGTGGCTTCTTTACAGCCTCGCTGTTTTACCTATTCCAACTTGCTGGTTATCTGGCTATTGTTCAACGGAATCATAGCATCTCGTGCCGTTTTGCGCATTACGTATACTTAAAGCTAGGATCTATTTAATGTATTACGACTAAAGCTAGTTTGGTCATAGCTTGTTATATACAACTATTGACCTTTTATTTTTCAAATTTAACCCATTAAAAGCTAGTCAACTAACTACAAATCAATAGAAATTATATTAAAATAATTCGTCTATTTTGTTTATCTTGCGCATAAAAATGTCTGTACCAGGGTTTCAATTCGAGCCTAATTGAAATTGTTCAAAGGACCGTTACCATAAATTACACGTTCAAATCATGAACGAGGCAGCGTTTATTGTAGTTTTTCTATCTATAAACCTGAAAATATGGTCTACTTTTGTAACATAACCTTCGCATGTCAAAAACCTTTACAATCACCGATATGATTCGTCAATACTTACTTTTTGTCGCGCTTCTTCTTCTTTTTTTCACTAACCTTTCTGCACAATGCGACATTCCGCCTTCTACAGACAATTGTGAAAATGCGCCAATTTTATGTGCAATTGATGACATCAACGGGTATTGCACTTCCATGAGCCCCAATCTTACTTATAATGCCCCAAGTCCTTTATGTGCACAAGGAGGTTCTCCTCATAATCCATTGTGGTTTGCCTTCTATGCCGGATGCACCAGCCTCAATATCTCCTTGATACCTACTAATTGCGTACTCGTCCAGGGTCAGTTAGGTATACAAGCTGCCATATATGGGTATGGTGGCGATGGCATATGTCCATCTAGCAACCAGACACCTGATGTTGAGGTAGCCTGTATAAGTGCTCCATGCTTTTCCTCCCCGCAAAACCTAATTGCAAATAATTTAACTATCGGAGCGATCTATTACTTTATGATTGATGGATGTGCTGGATCATACTGTGATTTGGAAATCATCCTAAATGGTCCTTGTGGTGAACCATTCATTGATCCCTGGCCTCAAGCTATACAAGGCCCTTTGAATATTTGCACAGGCGCTACATCTACTTACACCGTTCAGGCGCCGATAGGTGCCATTGAATTTTGGTGGTATTTAGATGGTAATCTTATCCAGGATGGTCCTGACAATAGTGTTCTAATTACCTGGACTTCTGCTGGGACTTACGAACTTTGTGTGGATGCCAGCAACCAATGTGTCTTTGAATCAGATAATCCGGCACCAACTTGTATAACAATAAATGTATATGATATTACCCCATCTAATCCACCTGATGTAACAGTTTGTGAAGATGATACCTACACTTATGCCGGAATTGATTTTCCTCCCGGTACTCACCAAGTTATTCTAAGAACTCCTCAAGACTGTGACTCAATTGTTGAGATAGTCGTTATTCCGGACCCCCATGTTACAGCCGATTTAGGTACATTTTATCTTTGCCCTGCCGATATAATCATTGTTGGCGGAGCTTCATGGGGTTATGACCAGCAAGGTGAAAACGAAATCACCATTTTCAAAATGGAAGTTCCCAATTGTGACTCCACTATAAGATTTGTTATTGAACCATTATATGTAGAACCGTATATTTTCCCGCCCGATGCGATAGGCTGTGATATTACTCAGGTACTCTTGGATGGGGGCAATTCTGTCGTATTAGGCCCCGTAGGAGCTGTTATTAACTATCAATGGTCCGCATCACAAGGAGGTGTCCTTGGAAGCCCTTCTGATGAAGCAACTATGACTGTTTTTGAACCGGGAAAATATTGCCTGTCCATTGAAATTATTGCTCCTGACGGATCCAATAGTTGCGAAGACTCCATTTGTGTAATAGTACCTCAGGTTAATGTGCCAAATGTTAGTGCAAGTGTAAGTGGGATTATCACGTGTTTAAATCCCACAGTTACCTTAACTGGTAATTCAATTACACCCAATGTCACCTTCCAATGGTTTGGGCCTGGGGGTAACTTAATCAGCACAAACAACATTACAACTACCGGTGTTCCTGGTTCGCATCAATTCGTAGTGACGGACAATACTGGATGTGCGAGCACAGCAATTGTTATTGTAAATCAAAATATTGCGCAACCCAATGTATCGGCATTGGGGGACTCGATCACCTGTTATGATCCTACCGTAAATCTGACAGGATCATCAAATACTCCGGGGGTTTCCTTCAATTGGATTAACAGTGCTGGTGTTTCGATCGGTGTTAATCCTATCATTCAGGCACCTAGTGCCGGCACCTTTACGCTGATCGTTACCAATCCGGTTAACGGATGTAAAGATAGTGCGGATGCCATTGTGTATTTGGACACTACCTTACCCATTCCTACGGCATCAACGGATACCTTGACTTGTAATTTGACGAATCCGCCACTTCTTGGTGGATCCAATATCCCTAACCCTGTCTATACCTGGTCTTTTGGTGGTAACCCTTACAGTTCCCAAAAGGATACTATAGTTACTGTCTCCGGCAATTATACGCTCACCGTTTTCAACCCTGTCAACGGATGTTCTAACAATATAACAATTTTGGTTCCTCAGAATACGGTTAAGCCAAATGCCCAAGCACTGGGTGACTCAATGGATTGTATCAAGACGACGGCTACATTGACAGGTAGCTCGGCTACTCCCGGCGCTACATTTCAGTGGTTGTTTGGTGGCAATAATGCTGGCAGCACCCCATCAATCAACGTTAGTGTTCCAGGTATTTACACCCTTTTAGTCACTGGATTAAATGGATGTACACAGACTACTACGGCTGAGGCTATCATTGATGCAGATATTCCTCCTGTCTCCATCTCCAGTTCCGATGACACCATTAATTGCACTGTCACGAGTATCGTGCTTACGGGAAGCTCTAATGTACCTGTATCCTATGTGTGGACAAACAGTGGTGGCCAGGTGATTGGAAATTCGGCAACCGTTCCTGTTACCTCATCCGGAACATACAGTTTAATGGTTACCAATCCGGCTAATGGTTGCTCTAATTCTACTGATATCACTATTGGTGAAGATCTTGCTCCCCCTGTAATCAGTGCTGTCGCCGGTGGCACGATTGATTGTAGTTCATCGACCGTCAACCTAAGTGCAAGTTCGCCTACCCCGGGTGTAATCTATCAATGGTTCACCCCTGGCGGAAGTCCCTTACCTGCCGGCCCTTCTCCCGCAGTTGCAGCGGCAGGTGTCTATACATTAGTGCTTTCCGGTTATAATGGTTGTACCGCTTCTGACCAAGCCACTGTTGTCGCTTCTCCTGATTTACCTCAGGGCACAAGTGCAACCAATGACGGACCCCTTACCTGTACAAAGACCTCTGTTCAAATCAATTCTTCAAGTACTTCACCAGGTGTAACTTATAACTGGAGTGGACCTGGTTTTACCAGCAGCAGTGCTCAAAATGCCATCTCCGTAAACGGTACCTATACCGTCACTATTACCAATCCCGCTAACGGCTGTACCGTCACTGAATTTACTACCGTCACCATTGATACCATCCATCCGGTACTCACACCTACTGGGAATCTGATCAACTGTTATGATCCCACCGTGGACATATCCGTTCTCTCTGTTCCTGCTGCTGGTGTCACCTATCAGTGGACTTCACCGACAGGTGTTACCTCCGGTGCCACGCCATCGATCAACGTGAATCAATCGGGTAACTGGACTGTTTTAGTCACCAAAACATCAAATGGTTGTGCTACTTCAACCATCGTTCCCGTAAACGTAAACACTACGCAACCTGCGCTTCCTCCACTCGCAGCTACTGCTCTAACCTGTACTTCCCCCACTACGACTATTCAGGCCAATCCTGGCACTTCAGTCACCTATGTTTGGACTGGACCGGATATCAACGCGGGAAATCAGAACATTGAAGATCCTTCTGTCACATTGCCAGGAACGTATACCGTCACCATCACGGATCCCATCAATGGGTGTACAAACACGGCCACGATCAATGTAATTGAAGACAAAGTGAACCCCGTTGTCCAGCTTTCCGGTGGTACCATTGATTGCAACCAACCGACATTGACGCTGGCTGGCACTTCCAATCCCAATACAAATATTTCCGTGCAATGGCTACTGGATAACAATGCCATTCCTGGCACTTCTACTTCCCTAAACGCTTCTCAGCCTGGTGTTTATACCCTCATCGTTACCAATACGATTAACGGTTGTACCGGCCAGGCGCAAGCTACCGTCACGCCAGATTTCGGGCAGCCGGATATCGCTGTGACTGCTGGAGAACTTACTTGTATTGCAACAACCCTACTTGTTTCAGGTACGTCAGTTACTCCAGGGGTAACCTATTCATGGACAGGTCCTGGTACGTTCACTAGCCAGTTACCTGCACCTCAGGTGACCGTTCCCGGAAATTATATTCTTACTGTGACTGCTCCTAATGGCTGTACGAACCAGGCTACTTCGGTCGTCACAGAAAATAAGGCATTTCCTACTGCCGCAGCGAGTTCTTCTAATATCATCGATTGTACTAATCTGACCACTACGCTGGCTTCTACCGGATCCAGCACAGGTGTCGGTATTTCATATGCCTGGTCGGGACCAAACAACTTTGTTTCGAATACAGCGTCTGTTCCGAATATTTCAACTATCGGTACATACACGCTAGTCGTTACTAATACGCTGAATGGTTGTTCTGCTACTACGACCGTTGAGGTCGATGAAAATCAAAACCTACCTACAGGTATTGCTGTACAAAGTAATGACCCAAGATGTTTTGGACGCAAGGATGGTAGCCTTATTGTTACGGGCGTAACTGGTGGCACACCGGATTTCCTCTACAGTCTCAATGGTGGGCCATTCACCCCAAATCCCCAATTCAGCGGGTTGGGCCAAGGAACGTATACGATTACTTTGCAGGATGCGGCGGGATGCATTTACACCGCACCTGAATTCACACTAATAGAACCACTGGAACTGACGGTAGATCTTGGCGAAGATTTCATCCTGCAATGGGGAAGGGATACGTTCCTCTATGCATTGATCTCTCCGCCAGGTGCCGTGATTCAATCCATTACTTGGACACCCAGCGGCATTGACACAACAGGCAACACCAATGAGATTCTCATCAAGCCCTTCAATCAGACACTTTATGGCATTACCGTAATTGATGAAGCGGGTTGTCAGGCCGTAGACAAGGTGCTCGTGCTTGTCGAAAAGCGCAGGCCTGTTTATATCCCCACAGCTTTTGCACCACAAGGCGAACAAAACACCCGTTTTTACATCCAGAGCGGAGAAGGTATTGAAGAAATTGAAGTCTTTGAAGTCTTCAACCGTTGGGGCGAACAGGTTTTCAAAAAGGAGAACTTCCAGCCTAACGATCCTTCTCTTGGTTGGGATGGAAACATTCGAAACCGCCCGGCCAATCCGGAGGTTTTTGTCTACTATGCCAAGATTCGTTTCAATGATGGCATTACCATTCTTTACAAAGGTGATGTCACGTTGTTGAGATAATCTTGAAATGTATTGATTTAGAAACCCTTCAGAGATTGAACACTTAGTCGTATTCAATCTCTAAAGGGTTTTTCTATTTACATGATACCCCTAAATCCCATCATAAACCAACGTTTCCTTTCCGTAAACTTAGTGAAAAACCTATTAGGCTCACTAAATCATCAACCGTTCACATCGAAAGGTGGTATGTTCTTTCAATAAAATGTTGAACACATAATAATCAGTTTCAAACATACCATGGTATTTTGGACAAATATGTTATAGTGCTGTGCTACAGAACTTTAACCAGTCCAAGTCTTGTTCTTCTCCTCATATCTTCAAAATATCTCCTTTATCTAGATAAGACTATGTGCAGAATTTCGTTATTGATTTGAGAAAAAATGGCGGCGAATTATCCGACACGATATCATTAGCAAAACACTAGCAGAAATGATAAGCAAGCATTTCATTAAAAATCTAGTGATTTACCCGTGGGATAAATTGATAATATACCCTAGACCTTCCACTGATGGGAAGACCAATTTGAAAAGTTGAAGAATTATATCCATGTAATTTGGTTTCTACTTCAAAGTCAACTTTATGTGGGAGTTGAAAACAACTTCGTTTTTAGCTTGATATACGTTTACAATCGAGAAGAATAGAATCGATTAACACTAATGAATACTAAAAGTCACTATAGCCAGGCGGCAATTTGAGACCAGAATCTTTAAAAACAACCATGGTAAATGCACTTAAGTAAGTAGGCAGAATTAAATGACCCAATCAGTTGGCAATTTTAGGCGGAAGATAGAAGCGGTAGATCCACAAATCCAGTTGTAACCAGACTAACTCTAAATCTCAAATGAAATTTAGATCGCAAATAGCTAAAGGTCAGGAACGATAAAAGTAGAATAGGCAAAATAATCTCTCAATTTCTGAGCACAGTTATGTTCCCTTTTTTAACAAAGGTTTCTCCGTCAAAACATCTTGCTTCCAAATAGTATCCAAAAACATCCGTACCAGAAAGGGAACCCTGGTAAGTACCATCCCAACCAGAAGATTTGTCCCTGGTTTGAAACACTTGATTCCCCCAACGATCGTAGATAATGAAATAAAGTTCATCGATGAAATTTCCTCTAACAAACAGTTTGTCGTTATGATTATCCGAATTGGGTGTAAACGTGTTGGGGACGAAAATATATGGCTCATCGCAAATTGTAGTGACAAGCCTAACAAGAATTTCGTCAAAACCCTGACAACCATACTCATCGGTAACAATTACGCTATAAACAGTATTCTCAAGTGGAGTAGCTATCGGGTTCCAAATTGTAGGATCAGAAAGGGTGGCCGGAGGAGACCAGGAATAATTCCATCCAGCATTAAATGGTACTGAAAGCTGACTACTCTCTCCTGGAATGATGATTGCAGGATCTGCACTTATCTGAATAGAAGGTGGATTAGAAAATACAAAAATGTTAACCTCATCGGATGCTGAACATCCACTACTGTTTTCCACAAAACCAGATAAGATAAAAGCTGAACTAGTTGGAGGAATTATAATGGTAAATCCATCCGGGAGTATATACCAATCACCATTGCCACTCCAATTAACCTGTAAGCCGGTTGTATCTCCCGTGATCATGGAGGAGATAATAAGTGAATCCCCAAAACATCGAAATGCAGAATCTGGCAATACCAATTCCAGAAAAGAGGATCTGACATTCACAGAATCCAAATAACGACATCCGTAATTGTCTATAAACTCAAGGTAAACGTCCAAATTAGCATCAATCGAACTTAAAAATGTTGGACCTGTTGAAAGTAGTTGAGTGAATCCTGGATCTCCAAACCATCGAATAGTTGTTCCAGGATCTGCAGTTGCAACAAGGAGCACTACGTCATCACAAACCAACGTGTCCGATGGAATAAGGATTGAAGGTTCTTCATGCAATACAACCAGAATTGATTGATCAAGTCGACAAGTATCTGGCGAAGTAAAACCAATAGAAACTTGATAAAGCATAGATTTTACAGGATTGGCCCATGGCGAAACTGAGGTGGAATCGCTAAGCCCTAATGCCGGTTGCCAGAGATAAGTGTAGCCTGGATTCCCGTTCGGGTTAAGTTGTACCGAATCACCCGGACATATAGATAACGTATCCGGGAGATCAATAGAAATAACTGGTATTTCAACTTCTCGGATCAGCGTATCCAGACAGCCATTCTCAGATTCAAGAATTAGTGTTATTTGCTGTGTGCCCGATTGAACTATTGTCCATGTAATTACAGAGTCAATCCCTGCAAAAAAACCATTTACAAACCATTTTCTCGCAAAAATACTGGCTTGGCTATGTGTAGAAATATCTGTGAAAATGATGGAAGCCGTATCACTACAAGTAAGATAATTCCAAGTGAAATCAGGGATAATGGCAGGTTCAGAAAGTGAAACCAAAAGGTGGATCGTATCCAGACATGAACCATCAGATTGGATGGATACAGTCACAGGATAGTTACCAGGTCCAGGATAATTGTAACTAACTGTCGTACCAATAGCAGAAAAACCTTGATTGGCGGGATCCCCAAAAGTCCAGACATAATCAAACCCACCTGGTGTATTTATCTGAAAAAGCACCTTATAGCCTGAACAATTTGCAACATGAATAACAGATGATGTTGCACTTGTATCTATGATTGCAACCAAGATAGAATCAAAACGAGTACATCCAAGTAAATTTTCGGCTTCAACCCTTATTACATAAACCCCGGGATCTGGAATAACAAGTATTGCCGGGTTAATCATATTTCCACCAGGGAAAAAACCAGGTGGGCTCCATATTACTTTATTGAGCGTATCACTTGGATCAGATAAAAGAACCTCTAAAGAAAAATCCTCGCCGGGGCACAAGACAACCGTATCTACCAAATCAAACTCAAGCTTATAATTAGTCACATAAAAGCTATCCAATGCTTCACACCCTGCATCATCAACAACATGAATGTATACCATTCCAGAAATTGGGACATCAAGTAAGATCGGATTCCCGACACCAAGTATATTTTGAAAACCCAGATCAAGGGCCCATGTCCAAACAGCAGGTCGATCAGTCTGACCTTCAGCCCAGAAGGGATTTTCGCATATAGAAGTATCCAAGGGAGGCGAAATCACAAGTGGCGGACTTACTTCGACAGTTACCATTCTTTGATCTTTACAGATACCATTCGTGGAAGAGGTCTTCACTGTATAGACAATCGTTGTATCTGGAAAGGCCAACGGATTAACCGTATTCGGGTTTAATAGAAAACTTTGAGGAGTCCAGGAGTATGAAACACCAGATCCTGCACCTGGCTTAGGGTTGATGAAAATACTGTCTCCCAAACAAATTTTGAAAGTCGTATCGGCCCAAAGTAATGTGGCCAAACGAACAGGAAAAATTTCGCGAAGCGTATCCTTACATCCATTTTCAGCAGTGACGACCAAATTTAGAATCCATATACCTGATGTATCAATCTGAAAGGTGGGAAATTGTTCTGTAGATGTATAAACTTTTATAGTGCCACTAGTAAGGCGCCATTCCCAACTAATAATGGAGGAAATGGTATCAATTGATTTATCGACTACATTTAATGTGATGGAGTCAGCACAAAACGGAAAATTAAAATCAAAATCAGCTAGAATAGAAAGCCTTTCGACCCGAATTACCTGGATAAAAGTATCTACACATTTATCCGAAGGCTGTGCTATGAGCATAACGGTATAAAACCCGCTATCTGGGTAGGTATAGCTTGGGTTATACGAAGTAGAACTAGCTGTAAGATCATTCTCCAAATCAAAATACCATTTGAATGTATCGGCATTTGCACTGAAATTTGTAAAATTCACCGTAAGTCCACAATTAACTTCGGGGACTGCAAAAGCAGAAACGGTCATGCCACAGATACCGACGTTATACTGAAAATCGCGTCTGGTAGAAGATATTAACTGCCCATCCCGATATTCATCCGCACAAATCCCGACAACAAACTGACCAATCGTATTTGGAGTACCGGTTAATTGACCCGTAAAAGGATCAATAGTTAACGGAATACCTCCCATGACATTATTCAGATTATAAGGTGGGTCCCTCCAAATGACCTCATTGTATGGCGGCTTGGCTGGTGGTATAGGTTGTGGATTACCAAGAAGCCCACCATCAAATGGGGTACACAATCTGTATACAATCGAATCGCCTTCCAGATCGACAGCCGAATGATCAAAAATGATCGGTTCGTTTACACAAATATAAATTGGAGGCCATTCCTTAAATGTTGGACTTGAGTTGCAATCCAAGAGTGCATTTTCTGAGATGAAAATACTGAAGGTAGCACCTGTACTATCAGGTTTTTCTATGTTAAGGATCGTTTGATTGCGACAACAGCGTTGATATGCCAATGTGTACCCGCCTGGTGAAACTGGAAGCGTGACTACAGAACGGTAGGTCGTCGTATGAACACATGCATTCGGTGGGACAATAAAGCATTCTCCGCTAAGGATGGGTTTCAGGGTGTCATCTTCCACAAATGGTATCAGCAAATTAGTAACCAACCCTCCACCGGCATTAAACACACCTACAGAGGCTGGATTGTCAAAAAATGGAACACCATAATAACAGTCCCTGTAGACGGTTAGTATGACTTCAAACTGTTGATTACCCAAACAGCGATAGTTCATTTCACCACCAACAATGTGCGTTGCAAAAGTCTGTGAACTAAAAATCAGGATAATAATTCCTATAAATAAAAGTCGCAGCTGCTTCATAGTCTGGTCAAGATACAAAAAGCGGGATGATTGCACATCATCCCGCTTTCTAAAGATACAGTTACCTAAGCTTTTGCTGCTTTAATTCCTAAGTAAGGTCACATTACCTCGTTTAAAGAATTCTTCGCCACCAAAACACTTGCATTTTAAGTAGTATCCAAAGACATCAGTCCTTAACAACTCACCCTTGTAGCGTCCGTCCCAGCCAATATTTTTGTCCTTTGATTCAAAGACGAGCTCACCCCACCTATTATAGATGTAAAACTCCATGACGTCTATGTAGTTACCACGTACAAAGAGCACATCATTTAAATTGTCATTATTGGGTGTAAACGTGTTAGGAACAAAAATGTAAGGTTCTTCACATAGCGTATCCCTAACTATAACTATGGTTGTATCTGATCCGGTACAACCAAATTGGTCAATTACAAATGCTACATAGATAGTTGTAGTGTCAGGTGATGCCAAAGGGTTGAAAACGAAAGGGTCTGAAAGTGTTTCTGGTGGCGCCCAGGTATAACTTATTGCTGTTGGTGAATCAGCAGTTAACTGGGAGCTCTGCCCTTTAAAAATAGTATATGGATCAGAGGAAGCAGTAACCGGAACGGCATACTCTAAAAAATCAAGATAAATGGTATCCATTGTCATGTACCCATACAAACCAATTGTCTTAAGAATGATAAAGTCATAGTTTGCAATAGGCACATTAAAAACAGGACCGATAGCCAATGTGTCGCCTTCCGGCGAACACCAAATTAAAACCACATCAGGATGGCAACTGTCCACCTCTAACACGATAAATTCTAAACAAGAAGTAAGGTCATCAGGAATTGAATCACATTTAAAGATATCAGCGCATGGTATAAGTGTAAATTCGATTGTATCCCTGACTTCACAAACATCTCCATTTGGTAATGTAATCTGAAGGAGTAGCGTTAACAGGCCACTATCTTCTGGACAAATCAGTGGATTTGCAGATTTGACATCATCAACCCAGGACGGTGGTGACCATGTAAAATCAAGATTGGGAAGAGCTTGAATGCCATATTGAACACAACTGTCAATACAAAGAGTATCCCTCTCCGGAAGATTTAGATCAAAAATATCAATATCAATAATCTTGGTTACCGTGTCTGTACAAAGAGAGTCCCAGGTAACAATTAAGGTAACCTCAAGTGCAACAGGACTAAAAATCATTAAACTAGGATTCTGTTCTGTTGAAGTACCGAGATTACCAAATTGCCAAAACCAGGATGTGACATTCCCATATTTCGATTCCTCCTCTCCAAAAAACTGAATTTCTGCCGGGAAACCACAAGAAATAAAATCGAACGTAAAATCTGCTTGATTTATAGGCTCCTCCAAAACAAGTTCTTGTACCATCGAATCATTTTGCGGACAAATTGATTCGTCACTCGTCGTTAATGTAACCTGGTATGTCCCAGGACCGGGATAAATATAAATTGGATTCAGTAATGTTGACGTATCTGTTGTCGTATTGGAATCACCGAAATCCCAAAAGAAATCAGAAACATTAACGCTCAGATTATTAAATTCCACCGTTTGACCATCGCAAACTATATCCCAATTGAAGTCAAGCAATTTTGTAGAATCATTAACCTGGACAAATACTTTATCATTAACTATACACAATCCAACGGTGTCGGTTAACAACAGCATGTATTGAATAGAGATCGGAGGAGTAGAAATCGGATTCGCCTTATTAACATCATCCAGATAAAGAGGAGGACTCCACAAATAAATTAATTCTAGAGGGCCTCCAGGGTTCAAGCCAACCGATTCACCCTCACATATAACCAAGGTGTCCGGTAATTTTAGATCAGGAAAAATATTGACCTGAACACTATCGCATAAGGTAAGGAAACAACTATCAGCCCGTATCGTAGCACAAACATAAACAAGTTGACTCGAGGTAACCGTAACTTCAATACCAGTGCCCCCTCCTATAAAAATACCTTCATTGGTAATGATTTCCCATTCTATGGTCAAATCAGGAGGTATCGTATCTAAAGTGGCAAATAATATAGCCGTATCTACACAGGAAGGAATGGATATTTCTAACTTGGCCTCAGGAAGATCATCAATTACAGTCAACTCAATCTCTCTTTCCACGGTGCATAAACCAACACTATCTGTATAGGTTACAGTATAAATTGTTGTCTCCGATGCTAGTATTTTAGGATTTGGAGTTTGGGGCGGATCAATTAATCCAATGACAGGAGACCAAAGATGAACAAGCGTGCTATCGAAGTTAGGGTTTAATTGAGCCTCCTCCAAGTAACAAAGATTGACGGTATCTGGTACTAATTCCGGTGGATTGATTATATTAAGCGA
>JBBQMA010000013.1:0-13831 GCA_038328415.1 Chitinophagales bacterium
TATAATCCTGAGGTGCAAAATGACCGGGAAAGTCGTGACTGTACTGGTAGTTCTTACCATAACCGAGATCCTTCATCAACTTTGTCGGTGCATTCCGCAGGTGTAAAGGTACAGGTTGATCACCGGATTGACGTGCCGTGGCCAGCGCTTTTTCAATAGCGATATACGCAGAATTACTTTTTGGACTGCAAGCCAGATAAATAGCGATTTGAGCAAGCGGGATTCGGGCCTCCGGCCAGCCTATTTTATGGACAGCGTCGAAACAGGCGGTTGCCAGGAGCAACGCATTGGAATTGGCCAATCCCACATCCTCTGATGCCAGTATTATTAATCTTCGGGCAATAAAAAGGGGATCTTCACCACCTTCAATCATGCGGGCCAGATAGTAGACTGCCGCATTGGGGTCGCTGCCCCGAATGGATTTAATAAACGCCGATATAACATCGTAATGGATTTCTCCCTGCTTGTCAAATTGAGCCATCCTGCGCTGAACAACCTCCTGCACCATCGCATTGGTTAGGACAATTTCAGCACCCGGCGCGGTATCCATGCTGACAAGTTCCAACAGATTATAAAGCTTTCGCCCATCACCACCGGACAATTGGATGATAGCTTCGTCTTCCTTAATTTGTATGTTCCTGGTCTGGAGGATTACATCTTCCCGGAGCGCTTTGGCCATCATTCCACGCAATTCAGCCGCACTCAGTGGCTCGAGTATATAGACCTGGCATCTGGAAAGGAGGGCATTGTTTACTTCAAAGGATGGGTTTTCCGTGGTCGCTCCAATCAGGGTGACGAGTCCTTTTTCAACTGCGCCAAGTAATGCATCTTGCTGACCTTTGTGAAACCGGTGTATTTCGTCGATAAACAAAATGGGTGCTTGTTTACCTTCCTGAATCATGGTTTGAGCCTGTTCCAGACTGCTCCGGATTTCCTTGACGCCGCTCTGGATGGCGCTCAGGGCTATGCATGTCCTACCTGATTCCTGAGCTATAATCCGCGCCAGGGTCGTTTTGCCTACTCCTGGAGGGCCCCAGAAAATCATGGAGGGCAGATTTGCGTTTTGAATAGCCTTGTGAATGACTGCACCTGTTGCCACAAGATGGGCCTGCCCGGCAAAATCTGCTAATGCCTCGGGACGCATCCGTTCAGCTAAAGGAGTTGTGGTCACCATGTTTGATTTGTGATCAAATGTAACCTTATCCAAGAAAGAGCCGCAAAATCCGCCATCCTTGATTCGGAATATTTTCCCAGTATATCAAAACAGGGAATTGTTCTGATCGCACAACACCATCTTCACCCTCATAGCGCAATGACCATTCAGCCCATTCATAAACAGCTAGTTGATCTGCTTTGCTCGGGCTATAAAATGGGTCAGGTAATGCCATAAATGAAGCCGGCCAGTCCGCTTCCTGCTGTAACCTGCTAATTTCTGCCGAGGTTTGTCTGGTTTTTACTTCCATGGTCAGCGGTAAAAAATAGCGCTGCCAATACGCAGTAATGACTTCTTTCCCTGAGACCGAATAGCCTCCCAATCCATAGATTACGGCCGTATCTGAAAACAACCCGGTTAACTCGTTTAGTTGTTGTCCTTCAAAGTAGGTGGCGAGTTTGCCATTCAGTCGGGCTATCTCATCTTCACCCACCGTATTATCTGACCTGCAGGACGACAAGGAGTAAATACTTGTTAGAAAAAATAGAAGAAGGAAACTAACTGTGGATTCAGCACGAAACATCCGGCAAATTAGCTGATTTTTTTTCCATTCTCCCCAAAGAGTTCATCTATTGTTTTTCGCGAAATACTATGGTATCCCGGACGGGCTTTAGTGTAAATTTCCCAAGCTGCTTCCGTCTGTTTTGCCTGAATGAGTCCATTATACAAGGGTGTAAGGAATTTTCGGCGCCCCACCTGGATTAAAAATTCAGAAAGCGGTTTTTTGATAGGTTCTAAATAACCTCTTTTAAGGCATTGCTCAAACCAAATCGCTTTGTACTCCGCATTGGAAGATCCACTCAGACTAAAGCGATTATCCATGTCGGCCATGTCGGCATTCTCTGGCAGGTGCCTCAGGAAATGCAACCATTCCATAGCACTCCAACCTGTTGTATCTATAGCAGCTACCTGTTTGTCTGACTCCAGCTTCTTTAGTGCGTCATCAATGACAGCAAACCGCTCAGATCGGCTTTTGAAGGCATTTGCAGGGAGTCCGGTCCCATATACCCATTCATCTACGCCAATTCCACTCCCACCATCCATTAGTATTTCTTTCAAAAAGGCGACAAATTCTTCGGTTGTGGCCGACTCAAATGCTTTTTTTCTGAACCAGGCATTCAGAATATTGTCAACAGCGTTGCGACCATACATTTCTTCCATTGTGCGTAGAAAAAGATACCCTTTTTCATAGGCAATATTAGACATGCCTTCATCCGGATTCCGATTATCCAGGTTGCCTTTGAGCCGGGTATCAGGATGGTCCGCTCCCTTCTCTTTCAGCGTTTTCTGAAGGTCCTGATAGCCCAATTCCTCTTCCATACGGCTCCATGCCGAACTATAAAGTGACTCCATGATGCGTCGTTCCAGATAGACCGTAAAGCCCTCATTCATCCAGAAATCATTCCATGTCGCATTGGTGACAAGGTTGCCTGACCAGGAATGGGCCAGTTCGTGGGCAATCAGGGCAGTGAGACTGCGGTCACCAGCGATTACAGTTGGTGTTACGAAAGTCAGCCGTGGGTTTTCCATACCTCCGTACGGAAACGAAGGCGGCAGGACAAGGATATCAAACCGCTCCCAACGGTAAGGGCCAAAAAGTGCAGAGGCAACTTCAATCATTTTTTCGGTATCCTCAAACTCCCATGCGGCTGAAAGCAGCACATCTGGTTGGGCATAAACACCAGCCAACCGTCCATAAGGCCGATATTCCAGGTTCCCGACCGCCAATGCCATCAGGTAAGCAGGAATCGGTTGTTCCATCGTAAAAAAGTAATCACCTGTGTTGCTGGTCATAGTAGGATTGGCGGCACTCATGACAGCCAAAAGCCCCTCCGGTACACGGACACGTGCATCATAAGTGAACCGAATGCCGGGGCTGTCCTGACAGGGCAACCAGGTACGGGCCAGTTTTGCCTGGCTTTGGGTATATAAAAAGGGTGTCTTCTGACGGGCTTGTTCTGGCGTGAGCCATTGCAAAGCTTCCGCCGCGGGTTTCGTTTTGTAGTGGATAGTTACAATATCTGTTTCCTGATTTAGTGGAATCGTTAAGGACTGTCCCATAAGATCATCTACCGATCCCATTTTAAAGGTATGGGGTTCACCCTCCTGACCAATTCGGACCTCGATAATCGTCAGGTCTTTCGTATCAAAAATGATTTCATCTGCATTGTTATGGATGATGGAGTACGAAGCGACGCCCTCAAGAATTTCTTCTTTAAAATCAACGCGAAGATCAAGCTGAAGGTGGTCTACCCGTGCTTCATCAGGCCTGGCGTATGAATGATGATCTACCGAATCCGGAGCAGGAATTTGAATGCCTGAAGTGGCTTTTGGGCTGGTTGTGGATTGTTTGCAGGAAGGCAGGATCAGCCAGGCCGAACAAATGAAGAGGGCGGTTAAAACACGCATGGTAGGGATGTAGATTTAGAATGAACGATTGTAAAGTTCAAAAATCGAACCAACATCACCGGAAAAGTAAGTTGAATCTGCTAAAAGATAATGAATTTTCTGATATTCAATCTGGTCCAGTAGTTTATTATTCGGGAAGCCGTTACTTTTGCACCCCTATGAAACGATTTCTTGTACCCGTAGATTTTTCAAAGGATGCTGAAGCCGCCTTTGAATACGCTTTACACCTTGCTAAAGGTCTTAAAATTCAGCTTTTTGTCATTGCCCACGTGGTCAAAACGACCATTCCAGCAGCAGGTGCACTCACCAAAGCGCATGAGCCTGACGCAGATGCGGAGTTGGCACGACTGACGCAACAAGCGGAGGATCAATTAGGTGAAAATGTCAGTGTCCTTTCCAAAGTGCTGCGCGGCAAACCGGAAGAGGTCATCGAACGCCTGGCCTATCAGTTTGAAGCCGATTTGATCGTCATGGGTGCCCTTGGAGCGGATCGTTCCGGTGAAGAAGGTTTTTATCTGGGCACGGTGAGTGGCAGTTTGTTTAAACATACCGAGCTTCCTATGCTCTTTGTACCCGCCGGCTTCGCATTTGAACCGCCACAAAAGATGGCATTCATATTGAAATCCCTGATGATTTACAAGCCGGATGCCTTAATGCCCTTATTGGAAATAACTAAAACATATGGTTCAGAACTTTCTGTCGTTCAAGTAAAGGCCGCTTCAATTGACGAAACTTACGGTAAGGAAACCAATCTTGACCTGGCCGGCACAGAGTATAATGTATTCCAACTTAGCTGCCCAGATGTGCCATCTGGCATCCAAAAAGTCATTCATACCTTTGAACCACAAATACTTTGCGTCATTCGTCGCAAGAGGGACTTCTTTGAATCCCTGTTTAAATCCAAAGCAATTCCTGCAAAGGATTTTTCGAGCACAGTCCCGTTGTTGGTTCTTCAAGGGCTCCGTTGAGTGGAGGTTGGCGGCATCTGATCGATGGGCATCAGCAATCGTGCTTATTCGGGGAAGGGGATTAGTCTATCCAGTCTTCCGGGTCTAATTGGAAGATTTCATCCAATAGTTTTCCACATACAAAGGCAATCTTAAGTGCCAAAACCGTGGATGGTACATATTTCCCATTTTCAAGGGCATGAATCGTCTGGCGGGTAACCCCAACTTTTTTTGCCAATTCCTCTTGTGTGATCTGAAGAATTGCCCGCTCTACGCGCACGCTATTTTTCATAGTTCATGGCTTTTTTTGCGCCCCAGAGTACCAGTCGAAAACGAATGATAAAAAAGATGAGCAGAGTAAATAAGTTGAATAACATCACATAATAGAAACTCATATCATAGACAAATAAAATAGCAAACAGCAACAAGCCATAGTTCACATAGGTGGCCCAAACAAGGGATTCAAGCCTGATCCGGGCAATATATTCGTCCTCCGTTTTTTCGCGTGAGAAAGCGACCAATAGCCCGCCAACCAGAAAAAGCAACGAGGCTAATTCATCAGCAAGGTTGTTTTTGCGCGTTGTAAACCAGGTTCGATCAGTTCCAAATATTTCATCACCTGCAAGGACCGGAACACGGAACTCCAGCCAGGTGGGTTCATAATGTGTGGTCAGGATACTCATGGTAAATAAAATACCTGCGACGAACAAGAACCAGCCAATAACACGACATGAATGGGGAAACAAGAGTTTAGTTTTCATAAACGAGATTTTCATTTAAACGCACAAAGTATAGAATAGTATCCATAATGTATGAAATAATTTACATAATGTATGTAATTCATGACATTTATCATTTTCGCTGTCAATTTTTTAAGAATCAAATGCCTTGCAAACAACCTTTGGATGTGTTAGGAATGGTAGCTTTGGAGTCGTAATCAGGACCAACTATGCGCACGATGATCGTGGGAACTGGCGCCGCCATCCCTACTTTGATAAAACACAATAGTGAATTTGCGTTAAACAAATTCTATGACAAACACCAACGGCTGATTCCTGAAGACCCCGAGGTGATCACCCGGAAATTTGAAGCGATTACAGGTATCAGGGCGCGTCGGTATGCTGCCGAAGGCCAAAATGCAAGCGATCTGGCTCTGGAAGCAGCAAGGATGGCATTGCAGGATGCCGGTATGGACGCGGAATCCCTAGATTTTATTTTGATGGCCGACAATTTTGGCGATGTCACCAAACATACCATCCAGACCAATTATTTGCCGGCCTTGGCCTGCCGGGTAAAACATGGATTAGGCATTACCAATCCGGACTGTATCGCCTTTGATATTGTCATCGGATGTCCCGGTTGGATCCAATGTTTTATTCAGGCGGAATTGATGATTCGCTCCGGCGAAGCTAAACGTGGATTAGTGATCGGTGCAGAGACCCTTTCTCGAGTGATCGATCATTCTGACAGGGATAGCATGATTTTTTCGGATGGGGCAGGGGCCGTGGTCCTTGAAGCGCAGGATCAGGAAGAGACGCGTGGTGTTCTGGCTTCTAAAGCAGCTACATATACCCTTAATGAAGCACTTTATCTTTTCCTGGGCAAGTCCAACTACCCGGAAAGTGATCCACGAATCCGATATATCAAAATGGATGGTCGAAAGATTTACGAATTCAGTTTGATGCACGTTCCCCAGGCCATGAAGGCGGCTCTAGATAAAAGTGGTGTTCCTATTCATGACCTGAAAAAGATTTTTATACATCAGGCCAACGAAAAAATGGATGAGGCGATCATCGAGCGGTTTTATAAACTGTACGATTTGCCCGTGCCTAAAAACATCATGCCTATGAACATACAGGATATGGGGAATAGCTCGGTGGCGACCATCCCTACCTTATATCATCAGGTACTGAAAGGCCAGATATCTGACCAGTCAGTACAGAAGGGTGATGTGATTTTATTCGCATCCGTTGGTGCAGGGATGCATATCAACGCACTGGTTTACGGGGTTTGACCTTCACGCATTTCATTTTATAAGTCGTTAAACAAAAAAGGTCCGGCACTGCTGCCGGACCTTTTTTTAAGTATGCCCTGACCCTATTTGTAGGAAACAGGCGTTTGAGTATTGTAGAAGAAAAACGACCATAGATCAGCCTGTTCATCGATGATTTTTGACGTTGGCTTGCCGGCACCATGCCCGGCGCTCGTTTCGATCCGAATGAGTACCGGATTTTCACCCACATGAGATGCCTGCAACCTGGCGGCATATTTAAAGCTGTGAGCCGGCACGACCCTGTCATCATGATCCGCAGTAGTTACCATAGTAGCAGGATATGCAGTGCCTGCTTTAAGGTTGTGGTAAGGCGAGTAGGCCAGCAGATTGTGAAAATGGACACTGTCCTCGCTGCTGCCATATTCCGGCACCCAGCCCCATCCTACAGTGAACGTATGATATCGCAGCATGTCCATCACCCCCACCATAGGGAAGGCTACTTTAAACAAATCAGGCCGCTGGTTGACACAAGCGCCGACCAGAAGGCCGCCATTTGAACCACCAGCTATCGCCAGTTTTTCCTTGCTGGTGTATCCTTCAGCAATGAGATATTCACCTGCTGCGATCATGTCATCAAATACATTTTGTTTGTTGAGCAACATGCCTCCCTTGTGCCACTCTTCCCCATATTCGCCACCTCCGCGAAGGTTGGGCATGGCAAAAATGCCTCCGTTTTCCAACAATAAAATTCTTGACGTACTGAAATTAGGGGTGGAGTTGACATTAAATCCACCATACGCATAGAGGTAGGTTGGATTGGCGCCATTTTTTGTCAGCCCCTTTTTGTGTACAATAAACATGGATACAGAAGTCCCATCTTTGCTTTTGTAAAACACTTGCTGCTCCTCATAATCATCCGGATTAAATTTCAGCTCGGAGCGGTAGAATAAAGTGCTTTCTCCCGTGGCTACATCGTACTTGAAGATGGTGCCGGGATCGACAAAAGAGGCATAGTTATAAAACAGATAGGTATCCTCCTTTTTGCCGGCAAAACCACCAGATGAACCAAGTCCTGGTAATGTGATTTCTTTCTCTGAGGACCCATCGTACACATAGCGGAATATCCGGGTTGTTGCATTTTTCAGATAGTCGGCAAATAAGGCACCACCGCCTGTGCTTACCCCTGTTAGGAGATCTTCCTTGTGCGGGATGACATCCGCCCAGTTTTCTTTGCCGATTTTGGCCGGATCTACTGATACAAGCCGATAGTTAGGGGCATTCACATTGGTCAGAATCAGGAATTTGCCGTCTTGATGATCGACCAACGTGTTTTTGTTGTCAAAGCCTTTATAAAGTGGCTGGAAGGCAGATCTTGGCTTGCTGAGGTCCATAAAATAGGTTTCGAAACCATCGGTACCAGTAGACGCATAGAGGAACAGATATTTTTTGTCTTCTGTGATGCTTGACCAATGGTACATCCTGGGGGCCATTTCATTGCGATAGACGAGACGGTCTGCACTTTGAGGATCGCCTAGTTTATGGAAGTAAACACTGTGAAATTGATTGGCAGCGGAAAGTTCCATGCCAGGTTGGGGTTCAGGCATCCGGCTGTAGTAAAAACCTTCATTAGTCCACTCAGCCGTACTGAATTTTACCCATTTAAGGTGATCCTCCAACTCCTTTTTGGTTGCAATTTCCATCACCCGGATTTCACTCCAGTCAGAGCCGGCGTCTGATCGGGAATACGCAACGTATTTGTCATCGGGACTAAACCCAATCAAACTGATGGCAGTGGTGCCGGCTGCTGAAAGTGCATTGGGGTCGAGGAATACTTCAGGCGTGCCTTCCAGACCTTTTTGGATGTAGATAACGGCCTGGTTTTGAAGTCCATCGTTTTTTGTAAAAAAGAGATACTCACCGGCTTTCATTGGCGCTGTCTGTTTTGGAAAATTATACAGCTCCTCATACCGTTTGCGCAGCGCGGCGCGGAATGGAATTTTATCCAGATAGCCGAAAGTCACTTCGTTTTGGCGTTTTACCCAAGACACCACTTCGGCGGCGGTATCAACTTCCAGCCAGCGGTAAGGGTCGGCCACCTCAACGCCGAAATAGGTGTCTGTAACCGAGTCGGTTCGGGTTTCGGGATAGGTCACAGGTATCGGCGGAAACTGGTTGACTGGTGCCGATTCTTTGCAGGCTTGAATGAGCATAAGCGTGGGGATGATCAGATAAAATGATCGTTTCATATTTGGTTAGTTAAAGGTTGTTTTATCGAGTGTATGTTTGATGAGGCGCATCTGATCGATTTGACGACTTTTTAATAAAGTGATGCCTGCTTCCAGCTCTAGCACACTTTTTTCTTCAGAAGATAAAAGCAGGTCAAAGCTATCAAAGTTCGCTTCAATTCGCTGCCGAATTGTGTGTACGTAGGCAGATAATTTGCCGTCGAGCTCAAGGTTGAGGTACGTTCGTCCTTTGGCCATTTCTTCCTGATAGCGTGCTAGGATGGACCGCCGCTGAAATCCAAACGTTATGCCTGCAAAGAGCACACCCAGTCCAGTGAGGACGCCTCCGGTGATATCGAATACCATGCCTTGCGTCACAGCCGCCAGCACGATACCAATGACGGCTACTCCGCTGCCGGCAGCGACATTCGGAGCCAGATTTTTGGAACTGTCAAATACATCGGAGGGCAGGAAGTTTTCGCTGCGCTGCATAAACTGGGTAAAAGATTCCAGGAGTTCGCGCAATACCTGTGCCCTGCGTTCGGCTATATTACTATAAATGTCGTGGTCCATCGGCAGAAGTGTCGGGCTTTTTCGCATTTCATATTCAACGACTTTAGCCATCTGTTGCACCCGGTCAGCGACATCCACTATTTGTTTGTCGAGCCTTAGCTTGAGATCACTTTGGAGGGTGGATTCAAGGCGCTGGATCAGTCCTTCCAACCAATTTTTTAGTGTGGCACCTTTACTGAAGATTCCGGCAAGGGTGCGGTTGAGTACACTGCCAAAGGTCAACCCCTGTGACAGTTCCTCAGCAAATTGATCGGAAATATCCTGGTAGGAGTGGCTTATATTTTCTATAAGTGTTTTGACTTGCGTAGTGGATAGGGCCGATTGTTGGTCCAGTGCTTCATGGATACGTTGACGAAAGGCGATGTCGCTTTCCCATTGTTTGCGACGGTCAGAGATACCCAGGTCCATTTTTTGGAGCAGATTTGCTGATGTAGACAGGATACTTTCCATTTTGAGGACCGGAGCCGACCCGCCGGTTACATGTCGCTGAATATGCTTGCGGATGGCTTCAAAGCCACTGGTTTCATGATGTCCATCTAGCTCGTCTTTTGCGCTAACCTCAAATAATAAGGGGTCGGCAATGCCCAGTGATTGAGCATGTTTCCTAACGCCTTCCAAATTAATGCGCAGATCTGCGTCGGGTATCAGGTCCTTTTGTTGCATGACAAACAGGACCTTTTTGTGCCACTCATTTCGGATAAATTTAAAGAAGTCCCAACTGGATTGGCGGTATGGATTTTTAGCCTCAAAGACAAAAACAATCAGGTCAGCCGCCGGAATAAAGCGTTCGGTAATTTCCTGGTGATGTTCGATGATCGTGTTGGTACCCGGGGTGTCGACGATGGCAAAATGGCGCAGGATGTCCACCGGTTGACGGATGACACGGAGGTAGGGATTTACCTGTTCGGTGGAAGCAGTTTCGCCATAGATCACCTGCTGAATACAGTCCGTCATGGGTTGAGGTGCCACCTTGCAGATTTCTTCACCGGTGGCCAATAAGGCATTGATAAAGGATGATTTTCCTGCTTTTACTTCCCCGACGATGACAAACAAGTAGGGATCTTGGCATCGCTTGCGCAAGTCCTCAATGAGGCTTCTGTGTACGTCATTGCCTGCTTTTTCGGAAAAGAAAAACAGTTCCCCCAGAAAGAGATCCAATTCCTGCCGATGGCGTTCAATCGATTCGCTGATAAGTTGATTCATTGGTCTGGGTTGGTTCGCATGGATTTGAGGATGGGGAAGGATTGCGGACCGCTGCAAAATAGTAAATCCAAGCCACTCAGTCCGGGGAGGAATCCCAACCGATCAGAAAACACCTGTAGGTAAGTTACTAAGGTTGAAAACCCGGGGCTGACATCCGGCACGGAGGGTCGCAATGTATTTCTCAGATCAATGATGTCAGGACTAGTCAATGGTTGGTAGGATTCGGTAAGGGTGAATTGGCCGGGCATACGAAACTGGTCCTTCAGCCAATAAAAGAGCCGAAGATTCCAGTCACAAAGGTAGGTGTCCTTTTTGTCAAAGAGGGGAGCGAGGCTATCCTGATAATGTTCGAAGTAGGGGGCGTTGCCGTAGGCGGATACGATGCTCCGCCAGTGGGTCCGAGACCAAGGCGTGTCCCAGGCGATGCGCACATCCTCGATGGGCATGGCCTGGTGTTTGCCTTTGACCAGAGGTATGGATAGGGATTGGCGGCCTTGTGATCCGGCTATCGTACAGCGATTTCGAAACGAGCCTTTCTGGTAATGATCATGTTGCTCGATGATCATGGTATTGTCCGTACTGCTCAGAAGTGCCCACACATCTATAGGCGGCAAATAGTGCAATTCAATCAGGAACGTCATGGCACAAAGATAGGTGGTCACCAAGATGCCGAGTCTGCTGATCGTTAATCATTTTACTCCTTCACCACCCTCACGGTTGCTTCCCGTTGATTGTTCGTGATTTTCAAGAGATAGATACCTGTCGGTGCTTTTATTTCATAGGGAAAATCGGATACATTTTTAGTCAAACTATTTTCTAATAGTTTTCCATCAAGGGCGTATAACGAGACATTTAATTCATCCTGGATTACATCAAAATAGAGGAATAATTGGCCGGTCGTTGGATTAGGGTAGATGGTGATTTCCTTCCAATCTCTATCCTCCTGGATGGGAGTCTGATTCGTGTTTATTCCGGTTGGTGGATAGTTGGTGACTACCTCCCAAATCATAGTCTGTAAATACGTGGCAAGCGCTGGTGAAGGAATAGGCGTGCCAGCAGGAGCATTTGGAAGCAGATCGTTAGGAAGGCCTACAGGGCTTAGATTAAAAATACAGGCGTAATGGATCATGCTAATCGCATAAGCACCAAGTTCATTGGTGTGGATATTATCACCAAAAAACTGAGAGATAGTTGAAATGCCCGGTACGATGCCAAGTTCAATGTCATCATATAATCTGGCCATCATTTTGTGTCCGGGGATGATATAAACCGGCGGAGCGCCATTAGGTCTGTTTTGGTTGGCATAATCCTGCATCCTTTCCCACTCTGCACCTTGAATATCCAACATTTGCCGCCAGGGGCCATCACTATCGTCAATATTGGTCCATGTTGTCCAGAGTAGGGTAGGTGTTCCATTACCGCCATTGCCATTGGTCCAGGCATTGTTGACAAATAGAGAAAGGTAATGTTTTTGTTCCTGAATACCATCCAGATACCATTGCTGTGTATTGCCTCCTTCGTAAAGAAGAGGTACTCTTTCGGTAATCGAGAGCAGTTGCCAGTCGGCAATATCGAGTCGGGCATCAGGTGCTCCAAAGCCAATGGGATTAGTCCACCTGTAATTGATAGAAGAACCAGGCCCGGTTGACTTTCCGACCATTTCATCAAATAGTTGCCAGGCTGGCAGATTATTTATGTGCCCAATCAAATTGACAAATTGGCCGGGCCAATGCGGATAAAACAGGGGGTCCGTAAGACTATGCCCACTATGGATTTGTTTTACATCCAGCGGATAGGCTTGTTTAGGCGGTAAGGTTTGAGCGAATGACGATGCGGCGTAAATGAAAACTGCTATTAAGGAGAGATATATTTTTTTCATTTTCTGAATATTAAATTGGTGATACCCTGCAAGCACGACACAATGGCAAGTTAGGGGAAAATTCAGAAACGAGTGTTAACAAAACACTAGGCGTTTTCCATTTGACATCCGATAGTGGGCGGTAGGCGATTTTTTTGATGTCATGCGTGGTATTTCAGGTGACGCCTGGGCAGTTTTCGTTAGTCATTCGAAGGCTATTTGATCTCATTGAGCATTGAGATGATGTAGTTTTTAGGAAGGTATTACTTAGGTATGATGTAGGTTTTATGTATATATCATGTAAGTTAACTCTTGGTGACATCTTTTATTACCATGTTTTTTGTAACCAGAAAGTATGGGATTGTGAAGGCGGCAGGAGTTGGGTGCGTAGGAAGTCAACATTTTTAGAAATGATCTTTTGTTTTTCCCGATTAGATTGCATATACAGTTTTCCAAGTTGGTATGCTGTACCAAGGGTTTCATAACCTTCTCATTGTACTTAATCAGATCTAGTTTTATTCAAAGTAAATGCCGGGTGTGGTCTTGAATTGGGCAATATGTGCTTAGACATACGGATACAATGAACTGTTCTTAAACCCGAAGCGGGAGAATCCTATGGCAAAGGATCTCCCGCTAGGGTTTTAAGGGAGCTGGTTAAATTATTCCTGTTTAACCATCTTCAGCACTTGTTGGACCTGCCCATTCATAATAATTTGCAGGAAGTAGAGACCGGAAGGTAGGGATTCGGATTGCAGCGTGTGAATTTTGATGCCCTCTTGAGCAGCGGCATTCAGGAATACTTGACCAGTCAAGCTAATTATCCTGAATTGCATGCCTGCTGTAGCGGCGGCCGGTAATTCAACAGAGATCAGCCCGCTAGTCGGATTGGGATAAATAGCCAGACCGTTTGGCTGAATAGGATTTGAAGTACTTACCAGGGTGCCATCCAGACAAACATTGTCGATAGCAACCGCATCCCTCACGATGCCATCTCCCTGATCGCTGCTGAGCATATTATTCACCCAGATGCCAATTCGTACAGGAATGCCCCCGGATCCATCTCCACAGGAATCCTGCGCATCCCAGTTTTTCAGATCATAGGGTATAAACACATCATACCAATCATCATCGTCTTCCAAAGGCAATAGATCCTCTAAAACA
Source organism: Chitinophagales bacterium (assembly GCA_038328415.1). Taxonomy (GTDB): domain Bacteria; phylum Bacteroidota; class Bacteroidia; order Chitinophagales; family Saprospiraceae; genus JAGNXB01. The sequence continues at coordinate 13,583 of JBBQMA010000013.1, forward strand.
GCTAGATTGAAGCAACCTTCATTTTCAGATTCACAAGGATATGGAGGAGGAGTTGATCCATTATAGTACAATTGTATGTGCAAATTCCCACCTGGTGGTTTTCTTCCAACTTTAACATCTGCTCCTGGAATTGGTTGGCCGCGCGTGCGAAGCCGTAAGGAGAGTGTGCCGGAGTCTGTTTTGGAGAGGCACACCGGATCTGCGCTGCTGAGGATATCGGATGAGAAATAACAACCTGTAAGCAGCATA
>JBBQMA010000014.1:0-13663 GCA_038328415.1 Chitinophagales bacterium
ACAAAATAATGCTCCTCCCACCCGGCGGCATAATCCGGTTGGCCATCAGGGATTGCCGAATGGATGAGGGTGAGTTCGCAGCCGTCGTCCAATGGTGTGAATAATATTTCTAATGTTGAATCCGGATCTTCCGATTCAAAATCTGCTGTCCGCCAGGATTGCACAATGCGATTGTCGGGATGGATCTCAAGATGTTTTCCGCTGATGTACCCATTCCAGGCCGTGAATAGACTTCCAACCTGCGCACAAGATTCGGCGGCACCTCCGGTCATCAGACCATGGGTGTCACCATCAAGCCAGGCATTAAATAAACGTTTCGGATCAACGGATAAGTTGGTTTTCATTATGAAGGACGTAGCCATAGAATTAATTTATTATTTCCTAAAATCACTACTGTCCAAAATGAATGGAATGCAGAATAATTTCGACTGATAATCAATGTTTTGTATTGCAAAAAAGCTGATTCTCGAACAGCTCGCCCCCTTCGGGTTGGTCAGCTACGTGCTGGGCGCGAGCTGTTCGAGAACGGTCCTTATTTAAAAATGCGATTAAATTCTAAATCTTAAATAGGGGTAGTTTTTGATAATAAGGGTTTTGATCATACAATACACTGATTATCACTAAAGATTATTCCAAATTCTAAATATTTTGGACAGTAGTGATGATTTCTTTTTAAAGCAGGCCGGATCTATAAGCGGCAATTGTAACTCGTCTTCGGCAAATGTACCAGTCATATATACTCCTATGGCTACATCGGGTACATTTACTTGCCGGGACCCACCACGGTCACCCGAAGGTCCTGGTATTGCTGGTTCTGGTGATTACGAGGAATCTCCGGATACGTCATTGCATTGTGTCTGGATAACAACTTCAACGCCTACGGATACCCTGGCAGTTCATGATCATTATATCCGGGGAATGCATTGGTTTTATTGGGAAGATTTTGACCAATCTTACGATGAGTTAGAACCAATAGCCGCAATTCCGGATACCGTGCGAAGTGGTCTATCAATGAAATGCCGCCAATACATTGACGTGTCGCGGGTGATGGTTGATGTGCTGGATTCATTAGTGTCAGATCGAAGTCTGTTGTCAGATTCTCCCGGCTCGCCTGACGTGACAAGTGTTCACGAAACGACAAATACTACTGCACTTTCGATTTATCCCAATCCAGCAATGGGATCGGTAAATATTCGTCCAGGCACAGAAACAACCCTAGTTCGAATCGCAAATGCCTGGGGGCAGGAGATGAAGGAAATACATACAGGTTCATCTAAAATATCGATCTCATTGGAGGACTGGCCTGACGGAATTTATGTAATCATGGGAATGGCAAAAACGGGTCAGATCATATCGGCGCAGAAGCTGGTTTTATCTCGCTAACTAAAACGATTGGATATAAAAATTCAACAGAACGCTCTATGCCTTTTTTAATTAATTCAGGAGGAGTAGTATAATCGCTCCTCCTGAATAATATTGCATATTTTGATACTACAAAATTAATCGCTCCTCCGGATTTAAAATGCATATTTTATACTCTAAAAATGGGAAGATTTATAAATAGCACCCTCACGAAACAACGAAATAACACCCCCACGCACCAACGAAACAACGCCTAAACGCACCAACGCCTAAACACCCCCCAACATGAATTTGCAGGCTTTCATGTTTCTACAAGCCGACCACCGTACCTTTGCACCCGTATGTTTCCAATTTATGATGTCATCGTGGTCGGTGCCGGTCATGCCGGATGCGAAGCTGCAGTAGCTGCTGCCAATCTCGGGTCACGCGTATTGCTCGCGACAATGAATATGCAGACCATTGCCCAGATGTCCTGCAACCCCGCTATGGGCGGTGTCGCCAAAGGTCAAATCGTGCGCGAAATCGATGCGCTGGGTGGCTATTCGGGTATAGTCACAGATCGTACCATGGTTCAGTTTCGGCTGCTTAACCGTTCCAAAGGCCCTGCCATGTGGAGCCCCAGAGCACAGAGTGACCGTGCTCGGTTTGCAGAAACATGGCGCCTCATGCTAGAAGCGCATCCACTCATTGACTTTTGGCAGGATATGGTGAAGGGCCTGGTCGTCAAAGATGGCCGGGTCCAAGGGATCGTTACCGGAATGGGTCTGGAGATTGCTTCGCGTGCGGTCGTGCTGACCAATGGCACCTTCCTCAATGGTATTATCCACATTGGCGAAAAACAATTTGGAGGTGGGCGAGCAGGTGAAAAGGCATCGACGGGTATAACAGAACAACTCATCGAACTTGGTTTTGAGGCGGGTAGAATGAAGACAGGTACTCCGCCACGGTTAGATGGGCGTACGATTGACTACAGTGTTTTGGAGGAGCAAAAAGGCGATGAACAGCCGGGACGTTTTTCCTATACCCAGACGCAATTACCTGAAAAACAGCTTTCCTGCCATATAGCCTATACATCCAAGGATGTTCATGATGCCTTGAGGAAGGGATTTGACCGCAGTCCGATGTTTAATGGTCGTATCCAGGGTATTGGGCCCAGGTATTGTCCCTCTATTGAAGATAAAATTGATCGTTTTGCCGATCGCGATCGCCACCAGCTCTTCATTGAGCCGGAAGGTTGGGATACCTGCGAGGTGTATGTCAACGGGTTTTCTTCCTCTCTTCCGGAAGATGTTCAGTTCAGCGCGATTCGAAAAGTCAGAGGTTTGGAGCAGGTAAAAATGTTCAGGCCCGGGTATGCCATTGAATACGATTTTTTCCCACCGCACCAACTAGATCTGTCTTTGGAAACCCGATTGGTAAAGAACTTGTTTTTTGCAGGTCAGATTAACGGTACAACCGGATATGAAGAAGCTGCCTGTCAGGGTCTGATTGCCGGAATCAATGCACATCGGTCGGGCCATGACCTGGAGCCGTTCATCCTCCGCCGTAGCGATGCCTATATCGGTGTGCTTATCGACGATCTGGTCAATAAAGGCACCAGTGAGCCTTATCGCATGTTTACATCCAGAGCTGAATTTCGAATTCTGCTTCGTCAGGATAATGCTGATGTCCGCCTTACCCCCCTCGCTGCGGCCATCGGTATTAAAAACATGGATGAGCGTTTGGACAGAGTGAAACAAAAGGTGGCGGGCGCTGCACATATCGAGAAATTTATCAGGGATTATAGCGTAGAACCTGGTCAGATGAATGCCTTTTTGGAAAGCAGGGAATCAGCCGCGATTACCCAAAGGATGAAATTATACAATATTCTCCTGCGGCCCCACGTGGATTTAACGGACCTGCGAAGCATCCTGCCGGATCTTAACCAGGTGTTGGACCATTATGACGATGAGGTATGTGCCTTTGCAGAGATCACCATGAAGTATGAAGGATATATCCGTCGGGAGCAGGAAATGGTGGAAAAAATGAACCGACTGGAAGATCTGGACCTGGGCGAGCGGTTTGATTATCACCAGTTGTCCGGCTTGTCCAATGAGGCCAGAGAAAAGCTTTCCCGTCTCCGGCCTCGTACTATTGGTCAGGCAAGTCGCATTTCCGGCGTAAGCCCTTCCGATATCTCTGTGCTGCTTATTCATAGCGGCCGGTAATCTGCAAATCCAAAAGCTTTCCTAAAACGTGTTTCCTTCTGGTCAGGGGTGCCATTTTTGGCTCATGGCATGATCAATCTCCTTACCTTTGTCCCGCTTTTATACAGAATTCCACCTTATGAAGATTTCCCTAAACTGGCTCAACCGGTACTTCGATAACCCCTTACCTCCCGAACAAACCCTCGACCTGCTTACTAGTCTCGGCCTCGAGGTGGAAGGTGCCGAAAAATTGGAAGCCGGGCACAATGGCTTACAGGGTATCGTTGTGGGCGAAGTATTGACCTGTGCCAAACACCCGGAAGCAGATCGACTTAGCCTTTGTACCGTTCATATAGGGGATGCTACGCCACTGCATATTGTTTGTGGTGCACCGAATGTAGCAGCAGGCCAGAAGGTCCTTGTTGCTACCGCAGGCGCTGATGTGCTGGGTAAAGACGGCACTGCATTTACCATCAAAAAAGGACGAATCCGTGGTGCGGATTCGGAAGGTATGATCTGTGCCGAAGACGAATTGGGTCTGGGTGGCGATCATGCCGGAATTCTTATCCTTGATCAGGCTGCCGTCCCGGGCACCCGTGCCAGTGATCAGCTTGGATTAAAAGAAGATTGGATTATCGAAATAGGACTCACGCCCAACCGGTCAGATGCGACCAATCACCTGGGCGTGGCCCGGGATTTGTATGCAGCCCTGAAGGTCCGGCTCCGTTATGAAGGCAAACTTATTCCGCCAGATGTCCGTGGCTTCTCACAGGGCAAGGATAGTGCTGGTGTCAACGTCGTTGTGGAAAATCATTTAGCGTGTCCGCGATATTCCGGCATTACGCTGTCAGACCTGAAAGTCGGACCATCACCTGAATGGTTGCGCCAGGCGCTTAGTGCCATTGGCGAAAGACCGATCAATAATGTGGTCGATGCAACTAATTACGTGCTGCATGAACTGGGACAGCCCTTGCACGCCTTCGATTTGGATAAAATAGAGGGAAAAACAATCAGGGTAAAGATGCTGGATACGGACGCACCGTTTGTATCGCTGGATGGGCAGGAACGTAAATTGAATCAAACAGACCTGATGATTTGTGATGGGAATAGCCGACCCATGTGCATGGCCGGAATTTTTGGTGGATTGCATTCCGGCGTCAGTGAACAAACGACCTCGATATTTTTGGAATCGGCCTATTTTGATCCGGGCACCATTCGTCGTAGTAGCACCCGGCACGGATTGCGTACCGAAGCTGCAAAGATCTATGAAAAAGGAGCCGATCCGGAGGTCACCATTTACGCGCTGGAGCGTGCGGCCTTGCTCATCTGTGATTTGACGGGAGGGCATGTTGCGTCATCCATCTTCGACATTTATCCCGAGAAGGTAACGCCCGCGCGAGTGCTGGTGCGGCTGGATAAAGTGTGTGCACTCACCGGTGTTGCCTTTACCGTCAAGGATTTGCACCGGATCTTCGAAGCGATGGGGATGCCTGTTCTCGAAGAAAAAACCGGGCATTTTATCGTTCAGGTGCCCGGGAATAAAAGTGATGTGACCCGTGAGGTGGATGTGATCGAGGAGATCCTGCGTGTTTATGGCTACGACCAGGTGCCTGAGCCCGGGCGCATGTCCGTATCCGTACAGACGATGGCCAAGCCTGATCCGGTCGGGTTGAGGGAAAAAGTAGCGAGTTTGCTGAGTAGCCGAGGATTTAGTGAGGCGATGAATTTGTCCCTGGATCAATCCGGACGGTATCAAAAATTCCTTGTTGGTCATTACCCAGAGCTGGTCAAAATCCACAATACGTCCAACATGCATCTGGATTGCCTGCGTCCGGCTATGGTGCCAAATATGCTGGAAAGCGTATTGCGCAATCACAATCGGCAACAGGCAGATTTGCGCATGTTTGAGTTTGGAAAGACCTATCGACGGAACGGTTCTGACGTGATCGAAACCAACAGGCTCCTTCTTGTCATGACTGGCAGAAGGGAATCTGAAAGCTGGCTCAATACGTCACGGACAACGATAGATTTCTACACTTTAAAAAGCGAAGTCACGGCAGTCCTGCGGCTACTCCGTATTCAGGGTTGGCAGGAGCAGGTCGTGTCTGCAGAAGAAGGACTGGAGCCCGGCATTAGTTGGTGCAGAGGTCCGCAGGAGCTGGTGAAACTTGGCGCAGTATCCGGTGAAATTAGGGAAGGCATGGATATCGATCAGCCCGTTTGGGTGGCTGATTTCAATTGGGATCTCATCCTGAAGGCGCTGCCGGCCAAGGATCTGGAAACGACTCCGCTCAACCGGTTTCCAACCGTGCGCAGAGATCTTGCCCTGGTTTTGGATAAGCAAGTTGCCTACAAAGAAATTGAAGCTCTGGCGCGAAAGACTGAAAAAAAATTGCTACAAAGTGTGGATCTTTTTGATGTATTTGAGTCCGCTGATGTCCTGGGCGAAGGAAAAAAATCCTGCGCCATCAGTTTCCGATTTGCGGATCCAGAAAAAACACTAACCGACAGTGAAATTGATCGTGTTATGGATAAATTGATCCAGGGTTATGAAAGCAAATTGGGCGCGGTGATCCGCAGATAAACGGATCATAAATCAGGGTGCTTCCATCTTAAAAAACAACGTGTTTATTCTGTTTTCAAGCTAACGATTTCGACATCAAATGGTCCACCAGTAATTGAGTTTAAATACGATGGTGCGGGAGCGATCCATGAGGGCGCCTTCCGGTGTGTCATAGCTGTCGGTATAAACCAAATAAAGATCTGAGAGAGGAGCAAAACGCCATTGGAAGCGGCTGTTTATATTAAAGATTTTCGCCTGCGTATTATATTGGAAGAAGGTCGTCCAGAAAAGTGCTTTGGTGAAGGTGATATCCAGCCTGGTTGTGATATTGAGAATATCGGCATGCCCATTTGGATCAGGTAGTCGCACGCTGTTCAAGTTGGCGGTCAATCCCAGGCTTCCATACGGTTGAATGCGGTACGTAACACCACCCCGGGCGCGCAGAATATGCCCATTATAAAACTGGCCACCGTCTGCACCACTTAGAAAATACCACCTACGACGACTGTCTGTGTCAAAGAAAAACCCCCCTTGTGCGTAATTGTAATACCCGGGTGCCAGCGGCTCCCCACTGCGGACAAAACGGGTAGGAAACTGTAGATTGACCTGATTGAAACTGGTAAAAAACTGGAGGTAACGCCTGTCTTTTGCAAAGAAGGAATAACTCAATCCGTGGTTTGATTCATTCAATGTGCCATTCGGATTATAGATGACCGAATTCGTCAGATTTGCCCAATGCCTGTTAAGAAGGGGATGATTTTCCGGGTAAAAGGAATAGGTTAACTCATTGGACACCTGGTGGAATCCTATACGGAGGATGGTATCCCGTGAACTATCGTAATTCTCGATGCGCTGGATGAAGCCCATGTCAGCAAAATAGTTTGAGCCGGCACCGGAAGCTTCCAGCGTGCCCGAAAAATTTCGGCTGCGATAAGCAAATCCAGTAGCGTACATCCCATTTTGATTATGGATGCCCGGCTTGAAGGAATGGTGATATTTCGCCCAGGCTTCCACCTTTCCATCTTCACGCAGGTAAATAGCTTCAAGACCGGCGTTGCGGCCGTAGGATTCCTTCTGGAATTCGCCTCCAGTAAATGCCTGCCGATTGGTGACCAAAGCCCTAATCATGGATCGCTTTAGTATTTGCTGATGCAGGGCTATTGCAGAAAAGTTTTGTGCGGTGTTATTGCCTTTGGCAAGTGTCTGCATGTTCAAAACGCCGATGCGCGTATCTGGAGCGACGTTGCCACTTAGCCGGGCACCAAAAAGAATGGGCACTGAACGCCCATTTTCATCGAGACCGATCCGTCGTGAAAAGAAGGGTTGAATGGTCGACGTACCAAAAACAGTAAACACATCGCGGTTTTCGAGAAAAAAGGTCCTTCGTTCCGGCAAAAGGACATTAAAGCGGGTCAGGTTTACCGGTTGTTCATCAATCTCGGCCTGACTGAAATCAGGATTTAGTGTGAGGTCAAGATTCAGGGAAGATGCCAGTCCAATCCGGGCATCCAGACCGACATCAAATCGTGACTGAACCGGTTTTTCGGCTTGCGGTTCCTTTTGATAACCGGCAAGAAGGTAGGGTGTCAGCGAAATATTGCTGGTTTCCTGGGTAGGAGCCGCCAACCAGTTCATTCGCCCGGTATAATTGATGTCGGTTGCCCCAAATTGGATCGGAACAGGAGCCCAGGTATGCAGTTCGTTTTGGTTGAGCACATTGCGCACGAAGTTGACACCCCACGCCTTATTCTCCGTTGAAAAGCGCAGGCTTCGCAAGGGAATCGCCATTTCGGCAGTCCAAAACCCGTCATTCATACTGGTTTCAGCAAAAAACCGGCCATCCCAGCTATCGGTTACGGATTGATTGGGGCCCAGTATTAGGCCATCTGTTTGGGAGCCATAGGGATTTACCGCAAAAAAGTACGCAAAAGTGTGTTGATTCACTGGATCGAGCACAATGCCTATCCCGTCTCCCCGCCAATAATTGGCATCCCGCCGCAAGGTCTGAACATTTACGGGTGCGATTTCATGACACCAGGCCGCCACATAGAGGAAAGTAGAATCATACCCGAGTTTGACGGTGGTTGATGGAAAGGCTCCCGGTTTCACCAAAGGGGATTTCATCCAGAATTGGGACACGGAGTCCGCCTCTTCCCAAAACGATTCATTTGGTATACCATCGAGTTGAATCCGGCTGCTTACCGGACGAAGGGTAATCTGATATTTATCCTGATTGGCCAAGGATTCCTGTGCATGCAGAGCAAATCCGGGCAGCAGGAGAAGCGCCACAAAACAGCAGTTGAAAAAGATCCGACTTGATTGTTTAAAAGAAGCAATGCAAACAAACATGCCCGTGCTCCTTATTTGGCAATTCGTGCCAAAACCATCTCGCTCACATCCATGCTGCGGGTCAGAAAGACCATGCTTTGCTGGCTGGAATCAAAGATCATCGTGTACCCTTCAGCGTCTCCAAAGGCTTTGATGGCTTCATCCACTTTATTTAAAATGGGCTCATACAGCATTTGTCTGCGTTGGACAATCAACCGCTGTGCCTCACTTTCATAGGTCTTAATAGCGTCTTGGTCTTGCTGTAGCTGCGTCTCACGCGTTTGCGCCTGCAGCTTGGACAGGGTGCCGGACTGGGCATCCTTGACATAGGCCTCATATTTTACGCGAAAATCAGTAACCAATGCCTCCCCTTGTTTCTGGATTTCCTGTTGATAAATACCTAAGGTTGAATCAGCCTGGGCAATACCTGGAATCTGCTTTAGCAACTCCATAGAATTGAGATGCCCCAAGTTTTGGGCAAACGTGAATGTGCAGGCACCAATGGTCAGGATGGCGATGAGAATAAAACGCATAGATAGATATTTGTGCAAAAGTAAAAAGGGATTTCACTTAGAACGCAGAAATAAGCAACACACTTGTTAAAGGCGGGTTAAATACCGGTTCGGAGAGGGGCGGTTTGACGTTTTAATTGCTCCAGCACAGCCCGAAGGTCCATTTGATCCACCGGATCGTTTCCGGCACACAGTTCCATGAGTAGGGCATCTTGTGCATTTCCCAAAGCCTTGGCCTGGCTGTAAGGCACGTCTTCCCGGAAGGTGACGAGGGAATATTTGGAATAATAGTCCGGGAATTGGCTTTCCAAAAGCGTTTCCAGTTGACGTTTCCGGACAAAAATGGGGTTTGCCACGTGGTCCCGCATTTCATAAAAATTTTCAATGGCCAGGTCGGCAATGGCATCGGCATTGGGCTTGCGAAGGGACTGCACACGATCCAGGACCAGAGGCCAGTTATCACCCAATTCATCCAGGCATTCGTCAAAAACCACACAATCTTCGAAGGAGCAATTCATGCCCTGCCCATAAAAAGGCACAACGGCATGTGCTGCATCGCCCAACAGCAGATTTTTATCGTAAGCAACCCAGGGGTAACATTTAACGGTACCCAATGAACTTACCGGATGCTGGAAATAATGGGTTTCCAGATCGGGCAATAACGTTAGGGCTTCCGGAAACCATTGTTCAAAATACCGGCGAACAGATGGGCCATCTACCATCGCCTCAAAACCATGTTCCCCTTTGAAGGGCAGAAACAGGGTGACGGTAAAACTACCGCCCGGATTCGGCAGGGCGATCATCATAAAACCCCCTCTTGGCCAAATGTGCAAGGCATGTTTTTCCAGGGCAAAGCTACCATCAGGTAAAGCGGGAAAGATCAGTTCCTTATAACCATGCGACAGCCAGTCAATCCGAAAATCAAAACGCAACCGGGCTGCCTGCCCAAACATGCTCTGGCGCACGGCGGAGTTGGCTCCATCGGCTCCGACGACAAGCTGGCCTTCTACCGAAAATTCCTTTTTGGTTTCAGCATCCTGAAAATGAGCTGTGGCTTGTTCGAGGTCGACTGAAGTACATATTGTGTTAAAATGCATCTTCAAACCGGGAAGTGTATCGGCCAAATCTAACAGTGCACTATTCAATCCACTCCGGCTCACCGAGTTGATGTACTCTCCCTTGCGTCCAGAGTAGGAGTGATAGGTGGTCCTTCCATCCGGATGATGCACCATCCGGCCATTCATGGGGATCAGATCGGCTTCAATGCGTTTATCTACACCTACCATGCGGAGTGCCTTCAATCCACGATCGGATAAAGCCAGATTAATCGATCGGCCGGCAACGATGGATGCGCTGCGCATATCTTGTCGAGACTCAAACAATTCGACAGGGAATCCTCTTTGTGCCAATCGAACGGCAAGCAAGGTGCCACATAGTCCGGCGCCAGCAATAATTATCGGTTTAGCCATGATGTAAAATTACGGTTTTCAGCTTTCTTCTCGAGACCAATCTTTTTGTATACGGTTTTGTAGAACCTTAGCATTGCAGTGCAGGGAGCACTGTGTGCAATCTGTCTGATTGGCTTACGGCAGGCAAGCCATGGAAGAGCGGCATCTAAATTTAGTGCTTACCTGCTTACTGCAGGCCTAAGAACGGTTTCGTTAACATACAGGCCCCGATCAATGCATTTTTCACACCTTCTGGTTCTACGGTTCTACCATCCACCAATGGCGGATTTCCTAAATGCCTTACTTACTGCAACCAGACCGGAGTAAGGCCATTCGTTCATGAAGTGGACAACCTCCAAGGGGGATTGCCATAGACTTGATACTACGGATAATGAGGTGTATTTCCGACCGTTCTAATGGGATGACCTATATTGTGTTGATGATGCGCTTATTACCCATTTTTATCCTGATCGCTCTTGCAACAAGCGTGAGTGGACAATCAGCTTACAAGGTGCTCGATTTAAACATGCCGGGCAAAGCAAGGTTTACCCCTGTGCATATACCGGAGAGCCCTTTGCTTACCATCGTAGATTTTGAAGCTGAAATGATTCCCTTTGAGGCATATGAACCATTCCTGGCGCTCAATGTGGGCTGGGGATGTGTGGAAAAGGGCCATCCGGAACAGGTAGAAATTTTCTTCCGTTTCAAAGCCGCGGATCAGGATTGGGGGGAATGGATTTCACTCCCATATGATCCCCATACGGGCGACGGGGAACATCGATTTTTTACCAACCTACATTTTGAACCTGAACAAATTTCAGCGGTTCAGGTGCGCATGGTGCTGCGAACGGAGCAAGCCCCCGTATCCATTACTGAGCCTAAGCTGTATCTTTTTAATCCGGGTCCGACGACGGCCAATAAGGATGTACTATCTATAGCTGAAATGCGTGAGGGTCCCTGCCAATGTATGATACCTGCAATGCAAAGCAGAGCCCAATGGTGCCCGGATAACACTTGTTATCCAAACCCTCAACCCGAGTCGACCCTACCATCTCACCTGATTATCCACCATAGTGCCGGTACGAATGTGAGTGCCGATTGGGCGGCTGTGGTCCGCAGCATCTGGAACTACCATGTCAATAGCAATGGCTGGTCAGACATTGGTTACAATTGGCTTGTGGATCCCAATGGTATCATCTACATCGGGCGCGGTGATCAAATATTGGGTGCCCATTTTTGTGGAAAGAATGGCCAAACCCTAGGGACCTGCATGTTAGGTGATTTCACTACGGCGACGCCGGCTGCGGAGGCTATAACATCCTTACAGGGATTGCTGGCCTGGAAGGTTTGTGCAGAAAACATTCATCCTTTATCCGCGACATTTCATCCGCAATCAGCTGCTTTCCTGCCCAATATTTCGGGTCATCGGGACGGATGCAATACCTCTTGTCCGGGCAATGCTTTTTATCCAATGCTTCCGGCTATCCGAACGAACGTATTGGTCACGCTTCGCCAATCCTGCACGTGTAATTTGCCAAACCCAATCATTTCACAGTTTGAGGCGAAACAGGATGGAAACCATCTGGAGTGGACCTATGCGCAGGATACCGGGATCCTCTTTTTTATTGAACGAAAAGGTCCCTCCGATTTGGATTTTCAGGTTATTGACAGTACGGCTGATTACACCTATACGGACCCCTCGGGTGTATCCGGAGCGCTATATCATTACCGGATTCAGGCTGCAAGTGTATGGTGTTATTCCAATCTGTCCAATGAAGGTTCCATTCGAACACAGTCCGGGAAGGAATTTGAGATACGGCCGAATATCACGCAGAATGAGGTGACGATCTCGATTCAAAATGACCGCCCCGAACCGGTAGTCTTGTTTATCTATGGAATGGATGGCCGACTGATGTGGCAGCGGGAATATAGTAAACCAGGGGTGTTGTTATCGATTCTGCTGGATATCCACACATTCCCTGCGGGTATATACGTACTTCAATTGCGGCAGGGCGACAAGCAAAAGTCAACGACTCTGACAAAGATTTAATGAACGTGGATTCCGAATACTATTGTAATAATCCGGCAGCCGTATCTTCGTTCGATGGCAATGCGTATTCTTTCTTATAATCTCAATGGCATCCGGTCCGCGATGTCGAAAGGCCTTTTGGAGTGGATTGACAACCGGGACCTCGACGTTCTTTGTTTTCAGGAGACCAAAGCACAGCCGGACCAGGTTGATTTATCTCTCCTACATGACATGGGATATCATGGGCATTGGCATAGTGCCGAGAAGAAGGGCTATAGTGGTGTTTTGACACTGTCCAGGCAAAAGCCGGACTTTGTCCTAACAGGTATGGGCATACCGGAGTATGATCGGGAAGGCCGTATACTGCGCTCTGATTTTGGAGATTTGACGATCCTGAATTGTTATTTTCCGAGCGGAACAACAGGCGATATCCGACAGGCGTTAAAAATGCGCTTTCTGGATGATTTTTTCAGTTGGGTACAGGAATTGCGTAAAACCAGACCTAGGCTGGTGATTTTGGGTGATTACAACATTGCCCATACCGAGAAGGACATCCATGATCCGAAAGGAAACAAAAACTCGAGTGGATTTCTCCCGGAAGAACGGGCCTGGATGAGTAAATGGTTTGAATCCGGCTTTGTGGATACGTTTCGGGCCGCACATCCGGATGATGTAGAATACTCCTGGTGGAGTTTCCGGGCCAATGCAAGGGCAAACAACAAGGGTTGGCGTATCGATTATCAATCTGTCTCGGAGCCACTTGGGACTCAAATCCTGGATGCCGGCCATTATCCTGATGCTATTCATTCGGATCATTGCCCGGTTTGGTTGGCGCTTGATGTAGATCCGAAGGCTGAATGATCCCTTTTTTGCCACGTTAAAAAGTATACGAATCTGAATGACGGATTTATTTCAAGTACAGGAAACCTAAACGCCTGATTATTGCGTTTAACAGAATTGGCACCTCCGTATCCACCCCTAAATAGTATATGAATATGAGATTCTTTTATATTACCTTATTGAGCTTTTCACAGGTATTATTCCTCAGCTCCAGCCTTTCTGGTCAGGGGATTGAGTTTTTTTCGGGCACCTGGACGGAGGCCCTGGAAGAAGCAAAAAAGCAAGACAAACTACTGTTTGTCGATGCCTACGCCACCTGGTGTGGTCCCTGTAAAAAAATGGCCAGGGATGTCTTTACCACGAAGGAGGCAGGAGACTACTTTAACCGGTATTTT
>JBBQMA010000015.1:0-13393 GCA_038328415.1 Chitinophagales bacterium
GAAATCTAATGTCATTGAAAATCAATAGATTATCATTGTTTTTAAGATTCTGTCTAAATAGCGTTGAAGCAAGACTCTATTTTGTTTAAAGATTGATGTACATTTGCTTCAACAAAATAAACAGGCTATGTCCACCATCGAGTTTAATCAACAGTTTAACCAGATGAGCAATTACCTCCATGCCTTCGCATATAACCTTACTAAGAATGGAGAGGATGCGCGTGATCTTTTCCAGGAGACAGCGTTCAGAGCCCTTACGAACAGTGAAAAGTTCAGGCCTGGCACAAACTTTAAAGCATGGCTCTTCACCATCATGAAGAACATCTTTATCAATAACTACCGGAAAAAGGTTAAGGCAAACACAGTTTTTGACTCGACCGACAATCAATATTATATCAATTCAGGTGTCAACCAGGTGCATAATGATGCCAGTTCGAACATCATGATGGAAGAATTGAATGAAATGGTTGAAAATCTGGATGCCAGCATTAAAGTGCCTTTCCTGATGCATTTCCAGGGTTTCAAATACCAGGAGATTGCTGACGCCCTTCAATTGCCATTAGGCACGGTTAAAAGCCGGATTTTCTTTGCCCGCAAAGCGTTGAAAGGTACTATCCGACATCGCTACGCCGATCTCGCCAGCCTGTATGGTGGTGATGAGGAAGCTCAAATGGCTTAAACCACTTATTTAAAATTTTAGCTCCTTAGCTCCTCGCAGCATAGATTTAAAGGGCGTCAATGAATATTGGTGCCCTTTTTTTGTAAAAACACCACTATTTATCTATTTTTGATCGTCTCCATCATTCAACAATAACATTCATCCTGATGATATCAAAAAAACGATTCCTCACTCCTATTCTCTTTTCAATTGCACTTACGGCAAATGCGCCTCTCCTCCTCGCGCAGGAAGCACCCAATGACAGTATAAATGCACTAATCCGCCAACAAGGGCTGGAAAATAGCCAGGTAATGGATCTTTCATCATGGCTCATGGATGTGCATGGCCCGCGACTAACTGGTTCGCCGAAGTTACAGAGGGCCAAAACTTGGGCCCAGGACAAACTGCGCTCCTGGGGCATGCAAAATGTGCGGGCTGAAGAATGGGGACCCTTTGGCAGTGGTTGGGAATTAGAGCATTTTGAAATGCATGCCAAAACACCTGAATACTGGCCAGTACTAGCCTATCCCAAAGCCTGGTCACCCTCCACAAAAGGGATGATCAAAGGTGAAGTTATCTATTTACAGGCAGAAGATGAAGCTGACCTTGCCGCGTATAAAGGCAAACTGGTCGGTAAATTTGTGTTGCTCGATACCATCCGCGATGTGACTGAGTGGTTTGATCCTTCCGCCAAACGCAACCAACCTGCTGATCTTCTTGCCCTAGCGAATGTGGGACCGCCTACGCCTAGACCGCGCAGAAACTGGCAAGGCACTGGTGGGATGTCTTTCAACCGGATCTTGTGGGATTTCCTGGTTGCCGAAAAACCTGCCTGTATATTGGATAGAAACTATAAAGGTGATCTGGGAACAGTATTCGTTACCGGTGCCCGGGCAGATGCCGCTGACCAGCCCACCTATTCCAAAAACGCAGTTTCCCTACCACAAGTAACGATGGCCGTTGAACAGTACAATCGCATTCTTCGTCTGATTGATAAAGGCATTCCAGTGGAAATAGCGCTGGAAATTCGCGCCAGAAACACAGGTCACGACCTTATGGAATCAAACATTCTGGCGGAGATCCCCGGTACAGACAAAGCAGATGAATTAGTCATTTTTGGTGCGCACCTGGATAGCTGGCATGTGGGCACAGGCGCCACGGATAATGGTGCCGGCAGCGCGGTGATGATGGAAGTTGCCCGAATATTGACCCAAACAATCCGCACCAGCGGCATTCGTCCCCGTCGTACCCTTCAACTGGCATTATGGTCCGGTGAGGAACAGGGTTTACTAGGGTCTACCGCCCATGTCCGCAAACATTATGCAGAAACGGAAGGAAGGAGCTATACACCTAAATCGATCAAACCCGACCAAAAACTCGTATCCGCTTATTACAACCTCGACAATGGCACCGGCCGCATACGCGGCATTTACCTTCAGGGCAATCAACAGGCAGGCCTAGTTTTTCGCCCCTGGCTGAATAGTTTTGAAGACCTGGAATCAAACACCATCACTATGGATAATACAGGCGGCACGGACCACCTGGGATTTGACGGTGTTGGTATCCCGGGCTTCCAATTCATTCAGGACCCCATCTCCTACTCGACCAAGACACACCACAGCAACATGGACAACTATGACCACCTGGTCGGGGATGACCTCAAACAAGCCGCCACTATCATTGCCAGCTTTGTATGGCACACCGCCATGCGGGAAGACATGATACCAAGGAAACCCCTATCCATTAATTAAGTAGGTCATGAGGGTTTAGATGGCTAGGGGGTTAGTGCGGTCCGCCGTCATGACGCTGCGGTCATGATTTTCACCGATCGGGCCATTTGAGCTTATTCGTTTATGAGGCTTGCCTGCCGTTGCAAAGCAGGTAGGTTAATCGATGAAGCGTTTAGAAGCGTTTAAAAGGTTAGGGTTTAGGTCGGCCCTCAGTACAGTTGAGTTTTTTCGGCTATTCGAAAAAATATAAAGGAACATTAAAACCTGGAACATTCCTTCTACCTTCTTCTACTGCCTTTGAGCGACGGCAGGCCGGATCTACTTTCTACCCCCTTGAATTATTCAATAAGACGCAAAAGAAGCCATGAAGGCACATTATTGAAACAATGCCTTAACGAAACAAATCTAGAGGCTATTCAACATAAGAGTGATCGTGTTCAGATCTTCTTTGGCAGGCCGCGGTTTCCAGTTGTATCCCGGGGGAGAGAAGGAAATATCCTGCCAGGAGCTGTAGTATGATTTTTCAACAGCTTCGGTAATGCAAAACAATCGGCCACTTGCCCCAAATGCCAGATTGGGGAGTAAAAATCGACCTTCGCCCTGATCGCTGAGCGCAAGGGCCCTCGAACTGCCGGATTGCAAAAAATAGACCGCTGTATTCCCTTCAGTATAGGCCGGAAAAAATTGGACATCGAGATCGGCACCGGACCCCGATGCAGGAACTTCTTCCAATTTGCCGGCACTGCCGTAACCCGTCTGATCGGCAACAATAAAATAGCCGTTAACACCTTCGCCATTGACTGGATCAATCCAGGAGCTGACACTCACAGAGCCAGCAGGTGAGGGCTCCCAAAGGAAGGTATGTGTGGCAGGCCGGATCCCGGTGAATGCCACCAAGGACGGCAGAATCTGCGAAGCAGGCCATTTAATAATCACAGGTTTAACCAGCGACAGTTTTTCGCCCTCCAATTCGGCTTCGAGTTTATACGTTGCCTGGGGCAGTACCAAATTCTCCAAGGTTCGCATGGATAAGCGGTGGGCTATTTGGGTGTTGATTTTGCGGATTTCAGTCCAATGCAATCGAATATTGCTATCGACGATGGTGCCGGATGAGGTGGCAAAGCTATAAGCTTCAATTTCTAATACGACACCTTCCACACTCCGCAATATTGCCGGTGCACCGGATGGGAAAGTGAAAAGTGAATCAATCGGCGTGGCCATTCCGGCAAATACACGCAGAATATTCCCATGCGGATACAACGGAACACTATCTATTACAATAAATTCATCTTTTCCCTTTTCGCAGGCTGTGAAAAGGACTATTGAAAAAAGGAATATGAAGCAATATTTAAACATGATTTAGAAATACTGTCTGACTCCCATGGCCAGACCAATGTTGACATACTTTTGATCAACAGGATAATCCTTGATATTCAACGGACTCATCCATACCCGAAGCTGTGGCTCCACCAAAACATGCAATTTGGGTTTGATGGCATAGTTAAACCCAAGGCTCATCAGCAAGCTGCTGCCCACTTTTTTGCGGAATGCCGGGTAGCTGTTCACCCCATTGGAATTTATGGACACCAGATTCGATTCCGGATCCAGGAAGCTCCCGCGTTGGGCAGTAGCCACATTCAGCATTACTCCGGTATTCAGATGGATAATCCAGCGGCCACGATCTATCTCATAAGCGAGGATCAGGGGCACATCAAAAAACCGGTAGCGGTTGTAACCAATTTTATCATGCTGACCAAACTCAACTATAGACAGCGTGTCAATGCGAATAATTTGATTGGGTCCATCATAAAGCGTATCAATATTGATGGTAATCACCTTTGTTATTTCTGCATTAGGATCCTTGAACTGAAGTTTTTCAACAATATCGGTATAGATTAAACCCGTGCGTAGCGCAAGGCCACCTTTGAAGTGTGCATTGGCCCGGAAACCCATCGAAAAAGCAAAACTGTACGATTCGGTTTCATTGCGGAGGGCTGCATAATCGATCATACCCGGTTCCTTATAGACCAACTGGCGCGCTGCATATTCCGGAGCCATGTAGGCATCTATGGATAACCCGCGCAAAAAGCTGTTGAAGGAGTAACAAGATGGGCTTCCCTTTTTGTTGCCGCCAAGCTTAAGGGTTCCGGGAAAAAATTCAGCCGATTTTCGAGTGCCGAGAGACAGCATCCGGTCATTTAAAGCGGGCATTGAAAGGTGCTGTTGCATGACCAGCTTGCGATCAGATAGATCCGAATTAACCAGATTTGACGCTGCATCATTCAGGATCATCGCCTCATCAGAGCCAGCGTTGATCGCAGATTCCTCACGGGCAGAAGAGGCTGCCTTTGATTCGTTTTTAAGAGAAGATGTTGTTTTTAAAGCTGTATTTGTCTTTTTGAGCGACGTGTTCGACGAAGTATATTTAGACGTTTCAGATGTAATGTTTAGACCTGTAGAAGATGCAGACGGTTTTGACTCAGTGTCAGTAGACTCGCGTATTTTGTTGTATTCGCTGATGTCCGATTGCTCAGTCGTACCGTTAAACTGTTCGGGCTGTGCGCCACTTTCCAAAACAGTCGCCAGAGAGGGGGAAGCCTCAATCGCTTTATATTCCCCATAGGCCATCCAACCGGCAAAAGCAGCCGTAATCAGGATTAGTGCGCTAAAACCAGCCCATCCATAGGGATGTACCCGCCGGTCTTTGCGCGCATCCACAATACGGGACCACATATTCTCCGGTACAGCGGCAGAGGCGTCCTTTAGCCGATGCTTCAGCAACTCATCCATAGCGTATTTATTCGACTTGCTCATCATATTACATTAACGTTACTTTAGCCAATCTCAGGAGCTTTTCCTGAAGCCATTTTCTGGCCTTAACTAATTGGGACCGGCTGGTGCTTTCTTCAATAGACAATAGCTCGGCGATTTCATTATGTTTATACCCTTCAATAACATACATGTTAAACACCATACGGTAACCATGCGGTAATTGGCTGACCAACTTCAGAATCTCTGCTTCGCTAAGCTGGGTAATGGCATCAGGTATATCCGGACTTTCTTTAAAGTCATCTATTACGGATAATTCCTGCGTTGGTTTAATCTTTCGCAAGTATTTCAGTGCCGTAGTCACCAAGATACGCCTTACCCAACCTTCCAACGAACCTTCAAAGCGAAAGGATTTCAAGTTCTCAAAAACCTTTACAAAACCATCCTGAAGGATATCCTCTGCCTCAGACCGATCTGGAGCATAGCGCAGGCAGATAGCCATCATTTTGCCGGAAAACCGGTCAAATAATGCTTTCTCACAGTGGGCCTGGCCTCGGAGACATCCCTCGATAAGTTCCCGTTCGGTCAAATTTGTCGGTTAGATTTTACCTTAGAAGAAGGTAAATTTAAACCTTTTTCCAAGATACCTGCAACATGGTGAACGCTGCCTGTCGACATTCGTTGGTTCATAGTTTTTTTCATACCTCCTCCACCAGGGAAAGTCTAAGCAGTCGATTCGTTGAGCCAAACACTTCCGTCAAGCACTTGTGAAACCTAAATTTTGCCACAGCCTCTCCGTGTTTAGGGCTAAAAGCCCCGTTCAGCGCACGTGGGCAGTATGATCAATTCATTTACGCCAGAATGATGGAATAAAATGTATCTTTAGGACGCCGCTTCTACAGGAAACCACCTTTTAAATCTGTAGACTATGGCTAAATACACCAACAAACCACTGCCCATCACAGCATGGGCCGAAGATGATCGTCCGCGTGAGAAATTGCTAAATAAGGGTTCCCGATCACTATCTGATGCCGAACTTATAGCAATCCTCATCGGCTCAGGTTCCAGGGAGGAAACAGCCGTCACGCTGGCGCAGCGCATCCTGTTGAAATACCACCAGAATCTCAATGAATTGGGCCGGGCTTCCTTATCGGACCTCATGGTGTTTAATGGCATTGGAGAGGCTAAGGGTATAACTATTCTGGCCGCATTGGAACTGGGGAGGCGCAGACAGCTTAATGCAGCGCGCGATCTGCCATCTATCGGATCGTCCAATGATGCCTATTTACTCCTGGAGCCACTGGTAGCCGACCTGGATCATGAACAGTTTTGGTTGATCCTGTTGAATAGAGGCAACAAGGTATTGGCCCTTGAACAAATTAGTTCGGGTGGCATTACGGCCACAATTGTCGATCCCAAAATAGTATTCCGCAAGGCACTCTTAGCCAAGGCAACATCCATCGTTCTGTGTCATAATCACCCCTCGGGCACCTTGAAACCCAGCAACTCCGACATTGAGCTGACCCGCAAACTTCGCCGGGCAGGCGAGCAACTGGAGATAGGTGTTGTGGACCATCTTATCATTTCCACTCGGGGCTATTATTCATTTATGGATGAGGGAATGTTAAGTTAAGTCCAACATTCCTGCGTGCATCGGGTTATGCATTGATGTATCTTTGCACCTTATGGAAGCCGGTCAGGTAGATTTAAAATTATTGGGTCGGGTATTATCCCTCGCGCGGCCACATCGAAGCTTGTTTATCCGGGCCGGTGTGATGGCCGTCGTCCTTGCGCCCTTAGCTACTTCGCGGCCCTTGCTGATTCAGCAGATGGTCGACCACCACATTCTATCTCCAAACCCCTCCGGTTTGTTGTGGATGACGCTCCTCATTCTGGTGATTTTAATTGTTGAAGTGGCCATGCGCTATTCATTTATGTATGCGACCAGCTTGTTGGGGCAGAGTGTTGTCCGGGATTTGCGCATCCGTGTTTTTGATCATATCACGCATTTAAAATTACGCTATTTTGATAAGACCCCCATCGGGGCATCTACGACCCGGACAATAAGTGATATTCAAACGATCAACGAAGTTTTTTCGCAGGGTACGATTACCATCCTCGCTGATTTGTTAACAGTTGGTACTGTCCTTATTATTATGTTTTTCACGAGTTGGAAACTAACTGTAATCTGTTTGGTGACCATGCCTTTTTTAGTGTTGGCCTCGTACCTGTTTAAGGAAAAAGTAAGAGCCGCCTTTCAAACGGTGCGCCATCAACTGCAGCAGATGAATACCTTTTTGCAAGAGCATATTACCGGCATGCGGGTGGTTCAGATTTTTTCGGCTGAACAACAGGAGAGGGCTAAATTCCGGACAATCAATAGAGCGTATACCCGTGCCAATATTGATTCTATCATGGCTTATGCGCTGTTTTTCCCTGCTGTGGAAATTATATCGGCAACATCTTTGGCCTTAATGGTTTGGTGGGGTGCACGCTCCGCAATTGGAGGTGATATTTCATTGGGTGCATTAATTGCCTTTCCGATTTATTTGAATATGCTTTTTCGTCCTATTCGTATGCTGGCGGATAAATTCAATACCCTGCAAATGGGGCTCGTGGCCGCAGATCGCGTTTTTAGTGTCCTTGACAACACCACCTACCTGCAGGAATCCGGGTCACTGGAGGTTGCAAAACTGAAGGGCGATATCCGCTTTGATCATGTCCGTTTTTCCTATGATGATAAGAATCCCATTCTGAAGGATTTAAGTTTTTCGCTGGAATCGGGACATACACTAGCTATTGTGGGTAGTACAGGTTCGGGTAAATCCACGATTATTAATATCCTGAATCGTTTTTACGATATTCAGTCAGGTGAAGTCACCATCGATGGGCACCGCATTCAGGATTACAATATATTCAATTTGCGGCGGCGAATAGGAATGGTCTTGCAGGATGTTTTCCTTTTTTCCGGTACGGTCGAAGAAAATATTACCCTAAAGGATCCGTCCATTACCCGGGCACAGGTGGAAGCAGCTTCAGAGATGATCGGGGCCAATGAATTTATAATGCGACTGCCGGGTGGCTATGATTTTCAGGTACAGGAAAGAGGAGCGACCCTGTCAATGGGTCAGCGACAACTCATCTCTTTTGTGCGTGCGCTGGTCTTTGATCCGGACATACTCATCCTCGACGAAGCGACTTCATCGATTGATTCGGAAACAGAGTCAGTCATCCAACACGCCATCGAAACTCTGATTGCCCGACGCACTTCCATCATCATTGCACACCGACTTTCTACCATACGACATGCCGATCAAATTTTAGTTTTGGAGGCCGGTGAATTACTTGAACGTGGATCGCATGATGAATTAATGCTAAATCCGTACGGGCGGTATCGTGAACTGGTGGAAATGCAATTTGCACTCATCGAATAAGTGTGACCGTTTATCCCTTTACAATCCTTTTTTAGTCTAATTGGTCACATCTGGGCCATTTTATACATCTAAATTGTGAATGATTTCCTAATGCTTGCTCCAGAGCTAGCATTTTACCGGAAATTTTCGTTATTTTGAGTATTGTTAAAGCTTGTGCCCATGACCTTGTTTTTCGAACGGAACCGATTGAATCCATTTGCCAATTTGACGGGCATCCTGTTGATGATCCTGATGATGGTTGGCATCTTTTATGTTGCTAAAGGCATTTTTTGGCTCCTTGCCAAAGCCGCAATTTTTTTAATCATCGGAGCGATAATTATTCATTATCCTACCGTTATTGCTTTCTTTAAATGGCTATGGAGTACCTGGACCAAAAGTATCCTACAAGGTATTATTTTCACTGCATTAACCGTACTGCTCTATCCTGTCGTGTGTGCGCTACTTTTTTTCAGGGCACTTTTAAACCGCAAAGTTGCCAGTCTTGAGTCAACCATTAAAAAGGAGCAGCAAGGCGAGTTTGTCGATTTTGAAGAATTGGAATCGGCGATTCACAATCGAAAAAAAAAGGTCCAGCCTGTGGAAACGACCCCAACTGATCGCTACAGCGACCTCTTTGAATAAATCCTGGTAATTTAGCAGGAAATTGTTCCTGTCTGTTTAATTTCATTTTTTATACTGGTTTACTTTTAGCCCTCACCTATGTTTTTGTCCAGGGCTGGCACATTATTTCCTGGTGCAGGTCCTCCCGATTTGTGCCCCATCCTATTACGCCGGAGCTATTTCCCCGACTGTCCATTATCATCGCAGCACGGAATGAAGAAACCCATATTGGCAGCTTATTGCAAATCCTTATAAAAATGGATTATCCGGGGCCGTTTGAGATATTGGTTGTTGATGATCATTCCACCGATCAGACGGCTTCTAAGGTGTTGTCCTTTGCTAATAGCCCTATTCGATTGCTGTCTAATCCTGGGCAGGGAAAGCGGGCAGCCCTGGCGGAAGGAATTCGCGCAGCACAAGGTGAGATCGTGTTACTTACAGATGCGGATTGTCTGCCGGGGCCCGACTGGATGGAGATGATGGCATCCCGGTTGTTGGGTGGAACGACGCGATGGGTTTCCGGTCCAGTCATCGTATTACCGGGGAAAGGCATGTTGAGCACTTATGATTCACTGGAATCACATGGGATGATGGTGATCACCGGCGCAACATTTTTTAATGGCCATCCCGAATTGGCACAAGGGGCAAGCATCGCTTTTTTTAAACATGATTTTTATTTGTCCGGTGGTTATGATCATTTTCCCAATCGGGCTTCAGGGGATGATGTGCTCTTGATGGAGCGTTTCCAAAAGGCATTTCCCGGGCAATGCTGTTTTTTACACGATAATAAGGCAACTGTATACACGCATGCACCAGATACCTGGCACGGGCTCATCACACAGCGCATTCGCTGGGCATCCAAATCTGGCGCCATAGGTCATGTGCCTGCAAAATTAAAGATGGGCCTTGTATATGCGATGAGTTGGGCTTTTCTGATTTTCATGTCAGGTCTTCCTTTTTGGGACAGCGAAATCAGACAAGCGGGATTTGTTGTCCTTGGCTTGAAGGTCGTTGCTGATTTATTTTTGTTGGCAGCGGGATTGGGATTTACCCGCCGGTGGTTCTTAATGGCCATTTTTATTCCGGCTATTTTTATTCATCCTTTACTGGTCGTGCTGGCGGGTAGTATTGGTCCGTTCCGAAAGTCCTATTTTTGGAAAGCGCGGATAGTAAGATAAAAACTAAGGTGCAGAAAATCCTTCGTTTTTAGTCCTTCTCTTTAGTCAGTGGCTAATGCAAAAGACCATCCTAATAAATGATGATTATATGATAAGTGCGGTAACATCCGAAGCCCGGACATACATTCATTTTTAAATACCGCAATAAGCTGGCCGGTGAAAAGCGATACCTAAATTAACTCATCATGTATTAAAACATTTAATCATGAAAACGTGCAGTCCCTTCACATTCCTCCTCATCTGCGGAGTAGTCGTATTAAATTCATGCCAGAAAGAATCCCTTCCGGTGTTATATGATGTGCAACATGCACTAATGGAAATTGGCAAAGCACTGCCTGAAGATACCGGGCCCTGGCATTAGTCTTTGATGTCGAACGCGCTTACCAACGCATGCTCACCTTTGTTGAAAATCTGCGCTCAGATGCTTTATTGCCTATTTTTATCAGAGCACGATTAAAAGTAGTCAACAAACAGGACAAGGGTATTTTTGTCATTGTGACTTACGAAGGCATCGGCTATGATTATCACAGTCAGACGAAGGTGCGCATCCAGGAAAAGCGGGTTTATAATAAAAAATCAGGTGAACGCACTGCAACAGGGACACTTACATTAGATCAACGTGGCCTGGTCTTTACCAAAATGGTAGAACCCGAATCATTAACAAATGCCGTAGGCGAAAAATGGGCCGCTAGCGGTGGACAAGGAGAACTGGTAAACGCTACCGGCGATCTGGACCGTTCCTCTGCCGGACAAACCCAGCCCAACGTTGAAGAGATCCTAATCTATGGTTTCATTCAATTCTAAGGGTAATCATTAGCTAATTAAAAAGACCGGCTCAGGAAGGGGCCGGTCTTTTTTATTCGAAAATGAATCATAAAATAAACACCACCTGCTTGGCGCCCCTTTAGAGGTTGTGAGTAGCAAGCAGGCGCGCAAAAGAGCCAATTTTCTATTGTGTTAGCGAGATGCGGATTAAGTGCTTGACACTAATCTTGACATCTTAGTTGGCTGGTCAATTGGGAGATTCTAAAATTTAAATAAATTGAGGACTTCGTCTTTCGATAAGCTACCTTATAGCACAATATCCAACGCAGGCTTCCCGCCTTTCAGCCAGGATACCAGTATAAATCCTTTTGATGCCATCAATTCGCAAGCCATGCGGCTTCGTTTACCTGTGTCGCAAATGAGAATATAAGGGTTGAGCCTGTCCAGCGATTCAATGGTTTTTTCGAAGCCTGTATCCAGAAAATCAAGATGCAATGCTTCAAAACGAATTTTATCCTGCTCAATTTCGTGAGTAGTACGTACATCAATCAGGATCATATCCTGATGTGTTTCTTTTTCCTCCAATAGGAGGTCCGCACTGATGGCTCTTACCGGAAAATTCATTTAAATTAATTTGTAAACAACCCCCAAGTCAGTTCCGGAAGCCTTCCTACTATTTTAACTGATTTACTGCACAATGACGACACCCGTAGCCATAAATTTAAGCTCATGTTTCGGCTCCGTGATTTTTGCTATTTGTTCTTTGCTCTGCCCTTCATCTTCGGCATAATGACGCCTGTCCTCTACGCTTGTTGTTTCCCAGGTAGCCTGTCCTGCCATGACCACTTCTGAACCGCTTAAATCCTTAGGTACAAAAAATCCGTAATCCTCAAACTGCACAAACATGGTTTCGGTAACCTTTGGGTCACTTGAACCCACTTCCATCCAGCAACCTTTGGTCTGGCATACGGTGGTCACTTTGCCACGAACTTTAAGGTTAACGGTTTCCGCTTCCTTCATTAATCCGAGCAGGGTTTCAAATGAAACGGCTTCGTCCGGTGAGATCACTTCACCGAAATGGACGATTGGCTCTTCAGCCGTAGCTGCTTCATCACCAGATGCAGTATCCTGATTACCACATCCATATAACCCAAAGGCAAAAAGCATTACAAATACCCATTTCGTTCTCATAACCTGTTGATTTTGCTCCAAAGATAGTTGATAGGTCACAAAGAGAAGCGGAGAGGGGCGATGATCTATCTCACTTTGATAAATGGTCTGATCGCACCGATCTGAAGTGCTTACTTGTACTAAAAAACCGGCCTCCAAACTGGAGGCCGGCTATAAAGAGATTATTACAAACTTATGATGAACTGACCCGTCTATTCATTTATAGGATTAATTACAGGACCGGCATGTTTAGTAGAAAACAAGTAGGCTATAGAAACATTGACGACATAATCTGCAAAAGCAGCATCGCCGTGCGAGTTATTTATTTTGTCAGAAGTACTTCTGATCCGGTTGCGTTCCAATGCGATGGGCACGTTGAGGTTCACTGCCAGACGTTTGTATTGGACATTGATGCCTGGCTCTACGGAAACGATATACCCGGGACGGCGGAATCCTTCTGATTCTCCGATCAGGTCAGTTGCAGGGATGCCTTCAAGACGGCTACCCAGGCTAAAACCCAGAAGGTTGGAAGCAGAGAAAAATAATCCAGCACGTGCACTATACTGGTCAGCAACAGAAAAATAATTAAATGGATTTGCTGGATCAGACGTCGGGTTGCGCAGAACACCATTGTGATTTTTAGGATTGACCATATAAAAGCCATTGAAAAATACAGAGAACTGCTTGTAAATCTGCTTGAAACCCTGAGTTTCGAGGCTAACGCCCCAGCCGCCATCACCTAATTGGATGGACTGGTCCACCGGACGTTCGGTGGTATAGTCAGCACCTTCCGTATCTTTTTTATGAAAGTCTCCGAGTACATTTTTTTTTCCTGTGGGTACTTTTATGCCCATGCCAAGTGCTACGTTTCCTGTCCGTGCTTTTGCCGGGTTTAGGAGCCAGTAAGATGCTGACACCCGGATATCGCTCAGCCCGGCAGATGCTGTACTGAATCGTTTTCGGTCCGGATTCACCGATACTGCATTGCCATAATGCTCATACATAGACGAGCGGTGATTGATATTTATAGGAACGACCAGTGTTGCAGAAAGACGGTTTGTGATCCCATAGCTGATGCCAAGATCAATA
>JBBQMA010000016.1:0-13338 GCA_038328415.1 Chitinophagales bacterium
TCCCTGCATTACCTTCATTAAGGTCACTTTCGGTGAGTTCGAATCCAACCAGGGGCAGACAGGATCCCAGCGCTGTAATAGATACATCATCGAGCCCACAATTGCCTGTAGCTTTAGTGTACAACCACCGCACAAAGCGGGTGTCAGGCTGGAGTTGATGACTTATATCAGCACAATCTGTAATGGCTATACATCCTGAACACGTGCCATAGGTGCCCAAATCACTCCAAGTAGAACCATCTACAGATTCCTCTACTTCAACATAGGATTCTCCAGACATGGAAGCTCTTTTTAGTTTGAAGACCAAGTCATCTGGGGAACATGTGAATTGAACGCTGTAATAATCACCCGTGCTATTCAATTGCCCCATGTTATTTCCCGAGCAAGCGAAAATCGTTTGATAGTTGGAGGTTCCAACATCTGACCAGCCTTGGGGTGGGCCCCCAGTCCAAATCGTGCGCGATAGTGGTAGGGTGGCCTGACCTGCTAAGTGGATAGAGAGAAAGACCAGAACGCCTGGAATAATATATCTGGTCCATTTTATAGCTGCGTTTAAAGTATATGTATACATCATATAATCAAATTATTGTGCTTAATATGCTTGCAATGTGGGGGCGTGGATGTGGATGAATGTCAAAAGTACTTGCCACGGAATTCAAACGATGTGCCCATCCGATTAACAAATTGTGAAACATGCTTTTCCTAGCGGAGGAAACCATCCAAGCGGACAAATGAACCGGTTTACGTCCAGTCATTCCGGCTGTAAGTCTTGGATGAGTTAAATTTTTGGAAGGACATGGATGCATTTAACTTGAATTATTCTGCAAGTTCCGAAGCGGATTAAACCTGTGGTGGCGAATATTGCAACAAACACATATTTAATTTGCACATATTAATACAGCCTTGTTTTTAATACAGTTTCCGGCCAACGCAACTGATCCAACTGTTGGAAAGCGTTTAAGATCCTATCTTCGCACGAAAGCCCCAACTGTGCTCCAAATCTTTCGTACCAATCAACGGGTAATCCATGTTTTGGTGCTGGTCTATCTCGTTATTTTATGGGCGCCCTCATTCATTACCGACCTTGAGACACCCCGGGTAGGTGCAGGGTATATAGCTATGTGGTTGTGGAATTATCTCCCTGACAGTTCAACCGTTTACTTGATTGTGGCGCTGCTCCTGGTATGGATACAGGGATTTTTTTTGAATCATGTGGTGCTCGAGTACCGAATGGGCCCAACTGCTACACTTTTTCCTGGCTTAGTACTCGCCTGGTTTTATAGCTCTACGCCTGAATTTGTTGGGCTCTATCCTGTATTGATCGCAAACACATTTATCGTATTGGCGCTTCAACAATTTTATACGATCTATAAAAATCAAAGTCCGGCGATGCAGGTGTTTAATAGTGGTTTTTTGTTAAGTCTGGCTTCGCTTACTTTTTTCCCTGCTATTGCGTTTATTCCAGCCGGATGGGTAGTTCTTGGCATCCTTCGCGGCAATCGACTAGATCAGATCCTCCAATATCTCATCGGAGCCGGACTTCCGTGGTTTTTTCTTTTTTTGATCTATTTTTGGGTTGAACCGACAGGTACGTTTATTGACCTGGCAGGGATAGGTCTTGACTGGCCGCCGATGTTTATAGGTCAGGATGGCATTCGTTATTGGGTGCAGGGGTTTTTAATCCTGATTATAGTCTTATTAATTCTAAGTCGGGTCAAATTACTGGGCCTAGGCGAGACCATTCAGGTCCATAAATATATAGCCCTGGGGTATATCTTGCTGCTGACAGGAGCCTTTTCCCTGCTTTTAGTCGGGCACATTTTTTTCAATCATTATTTAATAATTGCTATTCCCATTGGCTTGTTAGGTGGCTTGTGGTTGGCAAGGATGCCTGCCCGATGGTCAGAGAGCACACATTTTCTGCTTTTGGCAGCCGCTTTGCTCTACCAATACTTCCCGTTGCTGTAACTTTACCCTTTATTCCTGCAAATATGAAATACGGTGTAGTTGTTTTTCCCGGTTCAAACTGCGATGATGACATGATGCATGTCCTCGGTTCGGTAATGGGCCAGCAAGTTGAGAAAATATGGCATAAAGATGATAGTCTGCCGGGGTTTACAACCGACGATTGTGTAATCCTTCCGGGTGGCTTCTCCTTTGGTGACTATATGCGTTGTGGCGCTATAGCCCGCTTTTCACCCATTATGCAATCGGTAATAGACCATGCTAACAATGGTGGAATTGTTTGGGGGATTTGCAATGGATTCCAGGTCTTATGTGAAGCCGGATTATTGCCAGGTGTGTTACTTCGCAATGCCAACCAATGTTTTATTTCTCGAGTTATCCATCTCCGTACGGAAACGGCGAATAGTCCGGTGACATGTAATTTACACGCAGGTCAGGTGGTGTCTATGCCTATTGCGCACGCAGAGGGCCGCTATCATACTGATCCGGAGACACTTGCATCTCTTGAAGCAAATAATCAGGTCTTGTTCAGGTATTGTCACCCAGATGGAACCATCGATTCAGCCAGTAATCCAAATGGAACTGCAAACCATATAGCGGGTATTTGCAACGACCGACGCAATGTCATCGGTATGATGCCCCATCCGGAACGCGCCTCGGAGCAAATACTAGGCCTGGCCGAAGGAAAAGGCTTATTCGAATCCTTAAAATCCTGGACCAACCATCAGGTTTCGGTTTAAAGTATTGTTAATCTGCCTAAAAAACATGCAATTTAAAATAATAGAGGCCAATTTGCGTGTTCTTTCTGTTTAAATCAAATTTTTATGCGAATTCTAATACTGTTTCTGTCCTTGTTAACCTTCGGTACTATGGAGGCTCAAAAGACAGAGGATGTGACAAAGTGGACGCTTCGGGTTGAAAAAGTAGATGCCACAACATATGATCTGATTGCCGATGTCGTGATTAACCCGGGTTGGTATATCTATTCACAATTTTTGGCTCCAGATGAGGGACCCATTCCGACTTCATTTGCTTTTATTGCAGGTGCAAAATTGATGTCGAAAAGGGAAGGAGGAAAAAAGCATGAGGCTTTTGATCCGATTTTTGAAATGCACTTGGTCAAATTCAGTGAGAATGCGACCTTTACTGCTCGTGTAAAGGTTCCTGCCGGTTCTACCAAACTTCAAGGCAGCTATATTTTTATGACTTGTGATGAAACGAAATGTCTGCCCCCTATCGAGCAGAAATTTACCGTTGCTTTGAATTAAAGTTGTTCCAGATGAATCGCATTTTATTCCTCTTTTGTACCTGGTTGCTGACTGGTATGGTGATTGGCTTGCAGGCTCAAATTTTGGACCCGGTTAAGTGGTCTCAAAGTCTTCGCCAGGTCGATGATACCCATTTTGAGCTCATGCTTAAAGCCAGGCTGGATAAGGATTGGAGCATCTATTCTCAATTTATAGAAGGTGACGGTCCGATTCCCACTTCATTCCAATTTACCCCGGGCGACCATTATGAGCTGGTCGGTAAAACCCGCGAGACGGGAGACCGACACGAAGGATATGACCCCATTTTTGAGATGGAGGTTGTCAAGTTCACCCGAGAAGCCACCTTCACACAGAAAATTCGGGTAAAAAAATTCGGAGTGCCTATTGTAGGTTTTCTGGAATTCATGACCTGTGATAAAGAGCGATGCCTGCCGCCCAAGGAGGTTGACTTTCGGTTTGAACCGGCCAAGCCAACCCCTGATGCCATGGTCGTCGAACCCTTAGATATTCCCGTCGGTGAGGCGGCTCTTGATGTAGCAACGACAGAGGAAGGTTTGTTTGATCCGGTAAAATGGTCTGCAAAGGTTGAACTTGTATCTGGAAAAATGTACCGCGCCATCTTCGAGGCTGTCATCCAGGACGGATGGGCCGTTTACGGCAAGAATAATAATGCAGAAGAGGGTCCGATTCCAACAGCATTTACGTTTAACTCAGCAACTGGAATTGTTGCTTCCGGCTCTCTGATTGAAGAAGGTGGAAAAAAGCTTGATGCGTTCGATCCTATTTTCGAGATGCGCGTTATCAAGTATAAAGAATCGCTTAGGTACATCCAAAATTTTGAAGTAGCGGATGCAAAGACGCCGTTGACCGGCTATTTTGAATACATGACCTGTGATGATAAACGATGTTTATTCCCTCCAGCTTCAGATTTTTCGATTGATTTTGCAAGTGGCATAATTACGTTGGGAAGTATTCAGGAAGCGCAGACATCCGGGACTGATGCCGCATCCATTTATCCTGTAACGAATGTTGATCTCGCCAATCCCGCCAGCGATTGTTCATTTAGTACTTCTATTGAAACTGGTGGGAAAGGCATGTGGTCCATTTTTCTTCTTGGATTCATAGGTGGCTTGCTGGCACTTCTCACGCCATGTGTATTTCCGATGATTCCTCTTACAGTGAGCTTCTTTACAAAAGGGAGCAAGGATAGAAAAAAGGGTTTAATCAACGCTGCATTGTATGGATTTTTCATCTTACTCGTTTACGTGCTCTTAAGCATACCGTTCCACGTAATGGATAGTCTGAATCCGGATATATTAAATGATATTTCAACGAATATATGGTTGAACATCGCCTTTTTTGTCATCTTTTTATTCTTTGCATTTTCGTTTTTTGGCTATTACGAAATTACCCTTCCTTCGTCATTCACAAATCGGGTGAGTTCGGCTGAAGGTGTTGGTGGATTAGTAGGAATATTTTTCATGGCCCTGACCCTGGCATTGGTGTCATTCTCTTGTACCGGTCCGATTTTAGGATCGCTGCTTGCAGGGGCATTGACATCTGATGGTGGTGCGATGCAATTGACAGCCGGTATGACTGGCTTTGGTTTTGCATTAGCTTTACCTTTTGCGTTATTTGCTGCATTTCCGGGGTGGATGAATTCGTTGCCTCGTTCAGGAGGGTGGCTGAATACGGTGAAGGTGGTGCTCGGATTTTTGGAGTTGGCGCTTGCCTTTAAGTTTTTATCCAATGCGGATTTGGTCAAACACTGGGGCCTTCTCAAAATCGAACCATTTCTGCTGATATGGATATTGATCGCGCTGGTCATGGCCTTATATCTCTTTGGATTTATTCGGTTTCCGCATGATACGTCTGGGGAAAAACCTAGCAAAGTGCGATTGGTTCTGGGAGCACTTTCCTTTGTGACGGCTATTTACCTGGCCTCCGGTTTTCGCTATGATGAAGCCAAACAATCCTTTACTCCGCTTACCCTGTTAAGTGGATTAGCACCACCGGTAGGATATAGTTGGATATATCCCAAAGATTGTCCCAACAATCTCGAGTGTTTTAAGGATTTGGCCCAGGGTTTGGCTTATGCGCGAGAAAAAAACAAACCGGTCATGATAGACTTCACTGGTCATGCCTGCGTTAATTGTCGCAAAATGGAAGAACATGTATGGCCAAGACAAGAGGTGGACCGTTATCTGCGTGACGAATTTGTACTTATTTCCTTATATGTAGATGAAAAATTGGAGTTGCCCATGGACGAACAAATTACTGTCCAATCTAAGGTGACCGGCACCCGCAAATTGAAGCGAACGGGCGACAAATGGCAACATTTCCAGACGGAATATTTTAATAATAATAGTCAGCCGTTTTATGTTTTAATGGCACCGGATGGCACGTTGCTCAATAGCCCAGTAGGCTATACGCCGGATGCCCAGGAGTATGCTTCTTTCCTTGAATGCGGACTGAAAGCCTGGAAGGAAATGGAGAAATAGGTTGGTCGTTGTGCGAGTATATTGAGCTAAATCAGAGAGGAGGAATGATGCTATTTTTTCACGCATAAGTCTTCGACCAGTTGGCCTTCTATAAATACCTTGCACACATGGGTGAGATGCTCAAGAGGATCACCATCATAAAGTACCAAATCGGCATCCTTTCCCTTTTCAATACTACCCAATCTGTCTTGCAGGCCCAATAGTTTAGCTGGGTGGATGGTCATTGATTTTAAAGCATCCATCCTGGATAATCCGTAGGCTGTGGCCATCGCCGCCTCATACCGCACAACTCTTGTTTTTGGAACATAAGCTTCGTATCCACTTTGCAGACTAAAAGGGATGCCCTGTGCGGCCAGTAATGCAGCCGTACCCAGATTGAGGTTTTTTCGATCCCCGCTTGCTCTAGCCATTGTAGGGTGCAGGATCAATGACGCACCCGATGATTTGAATTCATCTGTAAATAAATATATTTCGGCAGCGCCATCCAGTACAAGCGGAAACCCAAACTCCTTTGCCAATCGGAATGCGGATTGAATATCTACGGCAGTATTTGCATAAATTAATCCCTGGAATTTTCCTGTTAATAACTGGGACAAGGCCTCCATTTTCAGATTGACCTCCGGCCATTTCGTCGAATCAGCATCTGCTTTTTTTAGCTGATAGGCCTGTGCCTTTATCAGTTCATCCCGCAGCATCGCAATGCCTTTTGCATGCGTACCGGGAGAGGAGAAATTATGGCTTACGTCATTTCCCAGTGTCAAAGCAAGCATTTTTGCAGGATTTATTATGACGTCGGCCAGTTTACCTTTTTTAGTTTTTGCAATCAGTGTTTGTCCGCTGATTAATGCGCCGGGTGCATGTCCGGTATGTATCGTTGTTACACCCTGCGTTCGTAAATAACTGATTAATTCTTCTTCTGAATCATATGCATCGAGAGCTCGTAACTCGGGTTGAATCGGTGATGATTTTTCTAATTGTTGCTGATCGCCTGATACATTGAGTTTTCCGGAAAGTCCTACGACAGAACGCCCATCAATAAGCCCGGGTGTAACAGCTTTGGCACGGTGAACAGTGTATCCTTTTGGGATTTGAATGTCCGCTGTTTTTCCTACTGCTTTTATTAATCCATTTTCAATAAGGATTACACCTTTAGCAATGGGTGGTCCAACCATTGTGTACACCGTATCCCCGATAATGGCGATTTGAGCATTTGTGGAAATGGGAAGGATAATAAGTACAGCTATGGTATATAAAAATAATTTCATAAAATAGCAATGAAGGCAGAATTAAGATTGTTTTGTTTGCCGAACAGGTTATTCATGGTCATCATCATGGCCAAAGCAATGTACGTGCAATGCAGAGCGATAGACCTGGAGGCCACCTGTCGAGAATGCTCTATCCTTTGGGTCGGATAAATCAAATCGTTTTTCACCCTCAACCCAGGTTTGTTCTATGCGAGTATATACACTGAAAGGGTCACCTGAAAGGATGGTAAAATCGGCATCTTTTCCCACCTCAAGGGAGCCAACCCTGTGGTCGATATCCAACATTCGGGCACCTGCAAGTGTGAGCGCTTCAAGGGCTTTGTCGCGGGACATGCCTTCAGCTACAGATAGTGCAGCAGATCTTAGGAAAAATCGGGAATCAGTGATGCCGTCATCAGTGTGAAAGGCTACGTCAACACCTGCTTTTTCTAGTTCTCTTCCTGTAGTTGGGGAAAGATACCGCGCTTCGAGTTTGCCACCTGGTGAATCAATATGGATGATTGAACATGGCACTTTGGCTTCGGCAATCTCCTGGGCTACTCGCCAGCCTTCACTTACATGGTGTAAAACGATACGGAACCCAAATTCCTTCGAGAGGCGTATTGCTGTCATAATATCATAATGTGTATGAGAATGAAAATGTACGATCCGTTTCCCCGCCAATATTTCCAGAAGAGCATCCATACCCAGGTCACGAGGCGGCATTTTTGATTTATCCTCACCAGCATCAGCAATTTTTGTTTTATAGCTCTGCGCTTTTATGAAAAGTTCTCTGACCATTGCTGCTGATTTAGCACGAGTGCCAGGGAATGGTCCACTCCCTCTAATGGAGTTTGTGCCATTGGCCATTTTCATCCCGCCATATATTCCGGGTATCCGTGTCTCTAATAAGAGGTCTTCAATGATTTTGCCTTTACGCATTTTCAGATATACCGTCTGGCCGCTCATGAGATGACCTGATCCTGGCATAACATTGATCGAAGTGATGCCGCCAGAGAGCGCACGCATGAACCCGTCACTCATTGGATCTATAGCATCGAAAATCCGAACATCCGGGTTTAAGGCAGCTGATTGGTCACCGCCGGATCCTTCTCCCAAATGTGAATGACTGTCTACTAAACCAGGCAAAATTATTTTCCCCTTCATATTTACTATAGTCGCTTCGGCTGGTATAGGTAGTTTTTCAGAACCGACCGCCAGGATGCGTCCAGAGTGTACAATGATCACCCCATTGGAGATAGGCGAACTACTGATCGGATAAATCGTAGCACCGGTAAAGGCAATGGGTCGCTCCTGTGCGCTTGCAGATAATGTAAAAAGGAAGCAAACGAATAAAGCAGCTTTTCGCATAGTTGTTTTGCGTTATTTTGACAATGTAAGACGTTTCACGGATCTAGACAAAATGAAATGCGACTATTTGAAACTTGTTGGGATTTTTAACAATGACAGCTATTGAAGTGGTTGGGAAATGAGCTTTAGAAACAGACTGTTAAACAGTGCAAGGGTAGAAGGAGTGTTCGGTTTGTAGCAGAATGACTAAAGAGCAAGTAGTTGGCAGGCAATCTGCCATGGCTCTAAGGGCTAATGTATGGGCAGAAGGAATGATGATTATATACCATCATCTGTTAATACATGAGGGTATCTACTTGCTAAATTAGGGTATACGAACCCTTTTTCGCTTACGCAGAAAATCATCATTAACCAGGTAGACACCTCCCAGAATTAACAGTGCGGCAATACCAACCCGATGATCCAGGCGCTCATCCAGAAAAGCCCATCCGGCCACGAGGGCTAGGAGTGGATTGATGTAGGCATAAAGCGATACGATCGTAGCGGGAAGTTTAGATAACGCATATAAGTAGGAGCTGTAGGCTATGATGGAGCCAAAGATGACAAGGTACAGGGTGCTGTAAATTAAGGCATTGGAAAAAACGGTGTCTTGCATATCTTCCAAAGGCAAACTGATACATAACGTAAAAATTCCACCACTTACCATTTGGATGCCGGCGGTGAGGATGACTGGATATGGCCACTGTTTTGATTTGGACGTAACCGATCCGAATGCCCAGCCAAGGAGCGCAATCATCAGGAAAAATAATCCCCAGGCATAATCAGTACTGCTATCCGCATTGAGTCCATCTATACTTAGATATATTAAGCCGCAAAGCCCCAGCAGGATACCAGCCCAGCCACGCCACTGCAATCGGTCGTCGGAGCGAAGTATCAAATTAAAGAGTACAATGAGAATTGGTGTAGAAGCAGAAAGGAGGGAGGCGATGCCTGACTCCAAAAATTTGAGGGCAACTAGACCCAGTCCGTTGCCAATGGTCAACATGAGGAAGCCGAGCCAGGCCTGAAATCGAAAATAGCCCCAGTTTGTCCAAGGCACACGACGGGCGAGGATAAACCATCCCAAAATGAGTAATCCGGCCAGTATTTGGCGCATAGCTGAAAAAAGAAGGGGAGGCATATAACTGACCCCCACCTTGTTAGCTAAATATGTGGTACCCCATATAACGCAGACTGCAGCGAGAGCCAGCCAGGCTTTGAGCGGGTAAACAGGGGCGGTTTTCACCCTGCAAAAGTGCATAGAAAAGCCCGAATCTATTTTTTTAAAAAAAGTCCAATTTTTTTATGATGTCAGGCAACGAAAATTTAGGTAATGGTATCTAAAAATGAAGGAAATGCCCAATTATTGTTTTGGATTTCCTCTAAAACTATGTTTTATCCGTTTTTTCTGATACATTGTTGGTTAAGCTAAGAGGTCCCTGCAGAAAGTTGTGGGGACCTTTTTTGGTTTCAGGTCCGGGAGGTTTCATATAGTCTTGCGTCATGTAGAGACACGCGGCTGCCTTTTAACTGCCTGAAGGATGCTTGGATGAGATAAATTTTGGGAATAATTAGACACAAGTGACGGCCCATCTTGGCAGGGACGGAGGTTTTTATCACATGTTGATGAAGGTTCACACTTATCGAAACAAAATTTTGGTAATGCAGTTATTTTTCTTGGTTTTTCTTGCCCGTGTATGGCATTCACTTGATTAATTTATTTGCAAGAACCCTGTCCAGTGTAAAGGGTGGGGCAGCGCCGGTTTGTTTGTATTGAATGTGTTTGTTTTTATCAAGAAGGACGATGTTTGGATAAGAACGCACGTTATAGAGGGAGGTAAACCGTGACTGCCTTTCCGGGTCATAGGTGAGTATCCAATCAGTGGGAAGGGATTCTTTCCGGGCAAAATTCCAACATTCCTTCGCCATACTCCCACTTTTCCCGCAAACCGAAAGGATTTTAAGTCCCTCACCGGCATATTTTTGGGAAAGCTTTTTGATATCGGGTAGTTCGCGTTTACAATGGGAACAATCGGGAAGCCAAAATACGACCAACAACCATTCGGCTTCTAGTTTATGAAGGGTTACAGGATCACCTGATTCATTTTTCAAGGATAAGTTAGGCGCAAGGCTTCCGACCACAATGCGAGAAAGGCGATCTGCACTTAGTCGAAGGCGCTCCATGTAATCAGCAGAAACGTTTGTGAGTTTTCCTTTTTCGAGATACGCTCGTACGAGGTGGATAAAGACTTCATCCATACGATGTCTGGAAAGGGTTTCAGTCACTTGAATCAGATATCGCAAATAATACTGGTACACTTCTGGATGAGGTACTAAACTTAGGAATAACTGATCCAGCATTTGGATCACACTATCAGGTTCCGCAGGCGGAAGCATCATTAGATAGTAGTCCAGTTTATCGAGAAACAAGGATGAACTCAAAATTTCCGTTGAATTCAAATCTAACTTATCAAAAAAGTGCTCTTTTTGCCATTGGAACCGGATAGGCCCTGCCAGGTTATAATCATCCGGCAATGTCCCTGCGGGGGGTAGAATAAGCATGGTTTTTTCCACAATGGCAGATGTGAGGGTGCCGGGATTTTTAAGGAGAAACGTTTTTTGAAAGATGTTCATTGTTTTTTCTGCAAGGATCAGCGATCGCCAGGAAGCAGCATCCGGAAGGAGTTTCCAGTTTTCAATAGCTGTTGCCATATTTTTGCCGACAAGGTCATACTGGTGTTGGTAATGGAAAAAACGTTCATTTTCAGTCGAACCGGTTATTGCGGATTTACTGTAGAATCCGTTTATATCTGTTTTTATAGTGAAGGAACGTTCCGAGGCTGTAATCCAAAAAGGGAAGTAATCAGGTCGGGCGCTGGCTGACTTCCGGACAATAAAGGCATACAATCCTTCCGGTAGGGAATCCGAGATATTGAATGTAAACAGACTATCTTGATTCAGGGAGGACACATACGCAGGAGATGCCGTACGTCCCGTAATCGGGCCAAACCACAGACTGTCATATTGAAGTCCTTTGACATGGACGCGTATTTCCTCGCCTGTCTGGTTCGATTGACTTCTACCGTGAAAGCCAACTAGCAGAAAAACGAGCAACAAAATCTGCGAATAGAAATTATTGTAGGCTGGAAAGCTGAAACGACTTTTTGTGCGGGTAGAAATAATGCCGGTATAATTTAAAAAAGTAGATCTATACATGAAATTCATTCTGGATTATGGGAAGAAGAAACTGAATGAGCACGCTCAATAGGGGAGAGCAAACCTTAAAACGATATTTCTACCGGCAAAGATGCCTTTAGCTATCGGAATAGCGGTTTTCATAAGTATTGATCCATTGAGGCACTATCATCTTCGCGGCTAATTGTCCAATCAATTACAAGGTTACGTCTTCAGTTTTTACAAGGAGCTTAGAAGTGCGCTCATCCCGAAGTGTGCGGAAAATGATATTTTCGCCACATCTAAACATTGATCATGAACATTAGCAAAAATAGTGTCTTCCTTTTATTCATAGTGCAGATTTCTGTATTATCTGCCCAGCCATCGCCGTTTATCCATGTCGATCAGTTTGGATATCGAACAGCATCCATGAAGGTAGCTGTACTCAGCGATCCTCAGGAGGGGTATAATCTGGATGCGGCCTACACGCCTGCTCCTATGATGCAGGTCCGTGATTTGCTTACGGATGCCATAGTGCTGACGGTTGTTCCGGAGTCTTGGAATAATGGCCAGGTACACAATCAATCCGGCGATCGCGGTTGGTGGCTTGATTTTTCAGCGTTGAAAGCAGCAGGTAGGTACTATGTTTTTGATCCGGTAAAGAACGAGCGTTCTGCCGATTTCTCAATCAGCGATGATCCTTATCGTGAAGTGTTGAAATCAGCAGGTAGAATGTTTTTTTATAACCGCTGTGGCCCTGCCAAGTTGGC
The DNA here is from genome assembly GCA_038328415.1 of Chitinophagales bacterium. Lineage (GTDB taxonomy): Bacteria > Bacteroidota > Bacteroidia > Chitinophagales > Saprospiraceae > JAGNXB01. Next base: position 12,273 of record JBBQMA010000016.1, read on the forward strand.
CCCTTTTGCAGCGGCAGGCTGGACAGATGGACCTTCATTTACACAGGATAATCAATGCCAGTTTATAGGTGACCCTCAGAATTCGAGTCTTTGGAAGGATTTATCCGGAGGCTGGTTTGATGCCGGCGATTACAATAAGTATGTCACTTTTGCCTATGGTCCCGTGCATGATTTATTGTGGGCCTGGCAGGAGAATCCACAAGCTTTCGGGGATGATTGGAATATACCCGAGAGTGGGAATGGCGTCCCTGATATCCTGGATGAACTGAAATGGGAGCTCGACTGGCTTTGGAAGATGACCAATCCAGACGGGTCGGTACATATAAAAATGGGTAGCCAAAATTACAGCGAAAATGTATCAGCTCCACCTTCTTCAAATTCGGATCCACGGTTTTATGGACCGATTTGCACAGCCTCATCACTGGCTGCTGCCGGAATGTTTGCACATGCTGCATGGGTATATGGCGCTATACCGGGCTTTGAGGGGCAAGCCTTAGAGTGGTCTGATCGCGCGGAAGCCTGCTTTGCCTTTGCACTTCCCAGAGTACTGAGTAATACACTGGACACAGAATGTGATAACGGTGGCATCGTCTCTGGTGATGCAGACTGGGACGAAGCAGCCCAGCTTGAGGCCGCGGTTTCTGCCGCGGTCTATTTGTTCCAACAAACGGCTGAGTCATCATACCATGATTTTTTTCTGAATTATTATGTGGACACCGAACCCATTGAGGACGGGTTTTGGGGCCCTTACCGGATGCCGTTGACGGATGCCTTATTGTTATACCTGACGTTCCCTGATGCGGATACTGCTGCAGTCTCCGACATTTTCCAAAGTGTTCAGAATGAAGCGATCTACAATTGGAACGGCTTTTTGGGATTTAATGTCGATGACTTGTATAGAGCGTACATGCCTGACTGGTCCTATCACTGGGGTAGTAACCTGCCCAAAGCGAATTATGGTATTTTGAACAGTCAACTGGATCATTATAGCATACTTCCTGTCGACAGTTTAGCCTATCGCGTCAAAGCCGAAGAGCAGCTCCATTATTTTCATGGGGTCAATCCT
>JBBQMA010000017.1:0-12872 GCA_038328415.1 Chitinophagales bacterium
CGGCCTGACCAGAATTATAAACATCTTTAGTACATGCCGCAATGGAAATAATTGCAAAAACTGTGGCAATAAAAATAAAGTACCTCATTTTGAAATATTTAATTCCCCTACTTCTTATCCGGTTTCGGGAATGCCCGCACAAAAAGGCTAAATCGCTGTGCGAAAGCAAGATAAGGTAAGGTAAGGTAAGGTAAGGTAAGGTAATTTTAACAAAACTTTAACACTATTCCAAATAAAAGATTTTTATCACCCAATTTCGACAAATTATATTTTTCATTCAGGATTTTGACCCATAACACCCTCCTAAACGCTAAACCATCTAAACGCTAAACGTTTCAACGTTTCAACTCATTACCTCATAACCTACCTGGCTTCGCGACGGTAGTCAAACCTTATAACCATATTATTATCTATCCCCTTTGCGCTTTAGTGATTAACTCAGTTGTCATTCGAATTCTTTAGCCTAACAAGACCATAATTAAACTCATAAAACTGAGGAATACCTTCAAGTTCTTTTTCAATCAACAGTTTAGATATACCTTTCAATTTGCTGTTCTCATTATTACCATATGTTGAGCTATCGAGTACGTATGCTGTATCCACTTTCCCTTCCAGAAGTTTAACAATATTTTTGATATCATAATTCGTACTTACAAAAACCAGGTTATCAACTTCATTGAACGTTTTAGTATACTGATATTTCAATGTGTACAAACAGTGTGCACACCAAGGGGCCCAAACATAAATAAATCCACTGGAATTTTTTGTTGCTGCGAATAACTCGGTAGCAGAAATAGCCAGAATCGTCAATTTGTCAGATTGAAAAAGAACAGCATCTTCTACATTACCAAATTTAGAAGCACCATCATCCCGCCACTTGGAAGGTGCTCTTTCAATTTTAAAACAGGAGCAAAACATTGAAATGACCACCACGTGCCATAAGATAAAATAAAAAATAAATTTAGACTTAAAACAAATCTCCATCATTGCAAATCCACTTTCAAAGTAATCATATATTAAAGTCTTATTAAATTTAGACCATTTCACAACTAACGCTTAAGTTGCACAATATAGTTTAATTTTTAGCCATTCACCAGAAAAATAAATCTAGTCAAAATAACCCATCCGTCATTCGTGGTTTTAGATAAGTTAAGGAAAATACCACCTTGCACCTATAGTAGCCATCGAAGGAAATGTCATATAGCTACTAAGGTCAAAATAAACAGGATTAGTCTCAACTTGAAGCAAGGCTTGACGAAAGACATTAAAAACATTATAGCCATTCAATGAAAATTCTATTGGTACAGATTTAGGCCTATAAGTTATACTCATATTCAAATGATAGAATCTTTCAACATCTTGACTAGAACTCAAATTAAAAAAAGTTGAAAAAACAGTTGTAAATGTCCATCGAGAATTAATATTTAATCGCATATTAATACCCGGAACAAGTGATTGATAATGGCTTTGTAATGAATTTAATCCAAAAGTAGAAACGTTAGATCGAGTAAACTGGCATTTTAGTCCAAGTTCAGCATTCCTATTCAACGTAACATTAAAACGAAAACTTGCTAACCAAAAATCATTCTTTAACGCACTGTAAGGACCACCTGACAACATTTCCTGATAGGTTCGATTCCATTGAAGTCTCCCATTCATTTGAAAATAGCTCAATAGCTTAGACTGATAATTTATATATAAATTACCAACTTCTTTTTTTGGCACTTCAAGCCACTTAGCCTGAAATTGATTTTCGCTATTGTGAATGACAATTTGAGTTACAGAATTTTCAAAACAGGTATAGGATCCCCCAACAATCAGTGATCTTAAAGCAGGATAAAAAGCAATCCTATTGTAAGTCATGTTTACACTTCTTGAAAATATGGATTCATTTATGTCATATTGCCCCAAAGTACTGAGCCACGAATCAGTAACCTTTTCAACATCCCAAACATGAGATGGCTCTGGCCTTTCTCTAGAATCATTGATTTTAAAAAGAATGTAATGAAATTTTGATAAATTATACCTTAAGGACAAATACGGAAGCGTCGCCATCAACGTTGATTTCATACTATTCAAAATAAGCTGATCAGAATATAACCTAATACCAACCTTACCCATCAACAGTTTTGATTCATATATACCCTCCGGATTAAACACTATGTTTCCCTTCAAATAACTTAACACCCCATCAAATCTACCCAACATTGGCAGGCTGGACATACTATTTTCATGATGGGTTATGTGGTTACCTGTGATTTTTATCTGGTATGATAACGGTCCTTTGCCAATGAATTGGCATCCTAATTCTAAATTCACTTGCGTTATTCGGGCATCGCTAATCTGATCAAATCTAAATATGTCTACATGTGCTGATTCAGCCAAATCTAGAATAGGGATAATATCTTCAACCCTCTTGCCCGATTCCTGCCACTGATTTTGGTAAAACCCATTAAATCTGAATGTAAACTTATTGTTTAACTTATAGCGCAAATAAAATTCCGGAGCAATATCAATATGGTCTAATTTGTGATTTCCTGAAAAAAGTATAGACTCTCCTGTTAATTGTCCATCCAAAGCACCATCATTGAAAACTGTACTTTTTAAGACCGGGATTGTAACCTCTAAATATAACTTAGGATTAAATTGCCACTCTGAATGACCATTAAGTGCAAACACACTTCCTGCATTTTGTTGAGTATTTTGCCCTGCCAGTATATGTTCGGCATTAGAAAAATAGGTTCTATAAAGGTAACTTTCTCGATTTCTCCTAATTTGACTGGCATAGCCTGTGAACCTCATAATTCGATCAGGCTTTGCAGCATATTCATAGACCCCTGCTAACATTATATCCGAATTTTCCTTAACACGATCATCTATACTTAAAATATTTGGTACAATATCCCATGTACCACTTTGAATCATATGCTCAGCATTCTTTAAGATATACCGATTTATTGATGGTACCAGCTTTGCATATTCTGAATTGCTCATCAATGAAATACCCATATTATTTAATCGCCCAAACACACTGAATCCATTTCGTTTGCCTGCCCTTAAAATGCTTCCAGCCCCTTTGTACTGGCAAGGCAAGCCGCCTTCTCCTTCCAGGATTCCCATAATCGCATTCTGTCCCTTCTCATTCAATCGGATATTCAAGGCCACCTCCGTGTATTCGCTTTCACTTCCTTGATTCCGAAGGGCTTGATAATTAATATTAAAATCTAAAGCTTCTACTAATCTAGCCGGCACACCATCAGCAGCCAGGTGGTGTTGATCTAAAAAAAGATCACGCTGTTCAATGAATATTTTATCCACTCGTCTTCCACCATAAATGATACCTTCTTGCGGCGAATAGGATGCTCCCGGTATTTTGTTAATCAAATCCCCTAGGCTTATTTCAGTACTATCTGCATACCAATGAGCCGGATACCGGATAGTGTCATCGATGATAATAGCCTCAGGTCGTTGGTCTTTTACTAATATTTCTTTTAAAAATAAAGAATCAACTTCTAGCTTTGAGAAAAAATATAATGTATCCCTACCATTCCAATCAAGCTCATGTGTTCGTTGCTTACAACCCAAATAGCGCACAACTAGCTTGTAAGTAGTTGGTTTGCTTAAGGCTATCTTCCAATAACCAAGACTATCTGACATAGCATACCCCGATTGAATTCCACCGGGCTCTTGCGAAAGATATATCAAGGCATATGGCAACGGTTGGTTTCTTGCGTCAACTGTATTCCCATGTACGAATTGCCCAACTGCCACCAATGGCAAAAACACACACAAAAGAATGATACAAACGACCAAAACCATATCACCTGCAAACAAATATGATGAGGACGCTCTTTTAGTAGGCTGACCATATAACCATCTATTCCATGTGGCATTGTCCTGCCGTTCAATATTGAATTCAATGCCGGCCATGCAGCTTAATTCTTTCAGTTTGAACTTTGCCAATTCAACTAAATTTGGTAGCAGGAATTTTTAACGGTAAAACTATTCTCCTCCAATAACAATATCACCTTCTCTTAATACTCCCTGAGCTCTGCTTATCATAGGTCTGAAAATCAACAGTACTTGTAATTGTTGGCCAAACCATATCCTTACATACAGATTTATTTTCAATAGATTGCGCTTCCCATTCATCCCGCTGATTTGAAATAACCTTCAAAATTAATCCCGGGAGTCCTCGATATTTATCAGGTCCGTCAGATATTGGAAGATCGGGACAAAACCATGCCTCTACTAATTTATCATTTTTAGGCAAAATGGCTTTAATACAGGTAAATCCTAATACGTTTAAAGTGCTGTCATGGAGGATTGTCCAGCGATTAAACTCATCCAATTCAAAAGTTATATTGCCATAGCCGGCAGAAGAATCACCTGTAGATTTTTTATAGGTTGTTCTGTTTAAAAAATCTTTGTAAAAAGTGATTGATACATTTTCCAGTATTTGCACCTTTTCTTCCGGAGGAAATATCGCCCGATCAAAAGTATAAACTGACTTTGAATTGCAATAATTCAAAATATGGAGATCATATTTGTTCTTTAATATTCTTTCTTGTCTCTCCCATATTTCCTTTGGAAGTGTCTGTTCCAGAGCAGCCAATTGGCTTGAAGGGGCTAATTGTTGCTTAAACCTATATGTAACGCTGAGCTCTTGACTCCATAGGCTAGCTGACGCCGACCCTAATAATCCACCTACCAATAAAGCAATAAGTTTCATGTTCATTTTTAATACTTTAAAGTTATATAAATACCAGCAAGCAGCGATATGCTGCTTGCTGGTAAGGATCGTTTATGGGCACCATCTGAATTCCTGATAGGCTCCCGTTTCGCCTATCATGTTTATTGTTGTGACACAATCTGAACCATCATCATAAACTCCGATAAGTACGCCATTGTCATATAATATTAACCATTCAGGCACTTCTTCGGTCTCTTCGGGTTTGATTTGTTCAGCATTTGCGGCAATACCTGTTACTGAAATGAAACAAGCATTCATCACTAAAAGACCCACAACAAATAGTCTCTTGCAGTACATAATAAATAGGTTTATCTCCCCTACTTCTTATCCTGTTTCGGGAACGCCCGCACACAAACGCTAAATCGCTGTGCGAAAGCAAGATAAGGTAAGGTAAGGTAAGGTAAGGTAAGTAAATTTAACATAACTTTAACACTTCGCCGAATAAACTATTATTACCGTCCCGTTTCGACAAATTATATTTCATCAATTTGATTTTTGCCCGGGATACCCACCTAATCACTTTTACTACCCACTCCACAGCGGCAGTTAACCATCACCTCAACTCAGCGAATAACCGAATAAACGCAACCCCCTATCACCCCAGTCTTCTCGCCCGCACCAGCCCGCTAAACTTTACCCCGGTCTGGCGGATTAATCAAAAAAGAACCAAGGCAAGTGTTGACTTGATTTAATAACTACCCGTATAGTTGTCCTTTGTGAAATAGTACAAGAGCAAATACAAACAATCAATATTAACCCTATTTATCAAACACCCAAAACCCTTATAACTATTTAATCCTAAATTCGATTATAAGTTGGGGCAACTTCCATATTATATCTAAACTTTTGATAATCCTTGTTTATTGATTTTTAGTCTGTTCAGATTTCCACTTTTTAACATGATGAACTAGAAGTATTATCCATATAAAAAGCGTTGAAATTAATATTGGCGTTGATAATATTTTAGTATTAACTCCATTTATAAAATAGTTTAATATCTGACCAGATGCAATTGCGATTGCAAGACAATAGATCGTCAAAAATGTTATTGGATGTTTAATTTTCATTAAAATAAATTCTACCATTTCCACCATTTGTGGCCTCCCATACTACAGTTAGTAGCATTAACTACCCCTGCACCTATTCTTAACCATTGATCTTCTGCATAAACATTGCCATCCTGAACATAATCAAAATAAACTGCAGTTGCCCACCCTATTAGAAAACCTGCTGCATCCAGTTGAATAACACCCTCTGGTCCATTAGGATCTTCCTCATCCCAATAAATTGTAGAATATGCTAGTGTTCCAAGAAAACCTTCTACACCCTCACGCGCTCGCCAGTTATATGAAGTATTTTCATAGATATCGTATAACGTATCGTAATCGTAGGTATCATTCTCAATCATTTCAATAAAAGTATCCGGAATGCCAAGATTATTTAATCCGATTAATCCTAATTTATTCTTACTATTATTTATAATGCTTATCAAATAATCATTTATATCCTCGGCTGTGTAAAGATCATCAATCCACAACTCCATACTATCATTTAAATGAAGGGTATCAAAAAGATACGAACAATCTAAACCTAATTGATCTGCTACGAGTTCACCGCAGGTTAGCAAGTTCTGTGGCGTCCAACTTGACGGAGTGCAATTGGAAAACATACTATCTAAACCCATATTGTGCCAAGTTCCAGCATTTTCATAAATAACTGATTCTGATCTAAAATTTGCTGACGGATTTAAATCATTGGAGGGCTCTATAATAATTAGTTCCTCATTGTTGCAAGACCAAAACAACCAAATGCCAATTAAAATGTAAATCGGTTTCATAAAATGAAAATCACCCCTACTTCTTATCCGGTTTCGGGAATGCCCGCACAAAAAGGCTAAATCGCTGTGCGAAAGCAAGATAAGGTAAGGTAAGGTAAGGTAAGGTAATTTTAACAAAACTTTAACACTAATCCAAATAAAAGATTTTACCACCCAATTTCGACAAATTATATTTTTCATTCAGAATTTTGACCCATAACACCCTCCTAAACGCTAAACCATCTAAACGCTAAACGTTTCAACGCTTCAACTCATTACCTCATAACCTACCTGGCTTCGCGACGGTAGGCAAGCCTCCAAAGGACCGATGACAGACAATTGCAAATCATGACCTCAGCGTCATGACGGAGACGGTATTTCATTGTTTCGAATAAACGAATACCCAAGGAGATGAACCGCGAGAAAAACCGAAGCCCACTAACCCCTAAACCAACCTGTTTCACAACGGTTGGCAGGCTTCTAAACGCTAAACAGTTCAACGCTTCAACTCATAACCTCCCCTTATAACCTCCCCCTCAGCGCCTTTGCGTCTTAGCGGGTACCCTTCCGCTACCCCAGCCCACTCGCCCGTATCACCGCCTTCGTACCGAAACGCTTGCGGATATGATCCATCGCCTGTAGCAGCGACAACTCCTCCTGCGTATCCTCAAAAAGATTGATCTGGTAGCTACCCCGCACCAGCCCGCTAAACTTCACCCCGATCAGGCGGATCAACTGCCGCCGCTGGTAAAGCCGGTCAAACAACTCCACCGCCGTCGTGCGCAGCGCATTGTCGATAGCCGTATAGGGCACCCGGCGCTGCATGGTGTACGTGTTGAAGTCGGCATAGCGGATCTTCACCGTCACACAGGACGCGAGCCGTCCGCTTTGCCGTAGCTCGAAGGCCAACTGGTCCGTCATACTCCGCAGTTTATCGCGTACCCCCGCCACATCCAGCGTATCCTGGGCGAAGGTGCGCTCCGTCGACATGGACTTCTGCTCCTCATAAGGCTCCACCGGACTGTTGTCAATCGCATTGGCCTTGCGCCACAGATCGCGGCCGTGCAGACCAAACTGCCGCTCCAGCAGGGGCATGGGTATCTCACTCAGCACCTTCACCGTACGCACCCCCATGAAACTGAGCTTTTTGTACGTCTCCTTGCCAATACCCGGCAGCTTGCCCGTAGACAGAGGAGCCAAATAACCCCGCTCCGTACCCGCATCGACAGCGATCATCCCATTGGGTTTCACCTCCCCCGTACTCACCTTGGATACCAGCTTGTTGACCGACAACCCAAAAGAAATCGGCAGTCCACTCTCCCGCATGATCCGCTGCCGCAACTCCTGCGACCATCGAAAACACCCAAAGTAGCGGTCCATGCCCGTCAGATCAAGATAAAACTCATCAATAGATGCCTTCTCAAATGTCGGCGCCTGCGCAGCAATAATCTCCGTCACCAGATGCGAATGGTGGCTGTAACTGTCCATATCCCCACGCAACACGATGGCATCGGGACAAAGGCGCAGGGCCATCTTCACCGGCATGGCCGAATGCACCCCGAAACGCCGCGCCTCATAGCTGCACGATGACACGACCCCCCGGTCACTCCCCCCGCCAATGATCAGCGGTTTGCCCTTCAGACTGTCGTTCTTCAGACATTCCACCGATACAAAAAAGGCGTCGAGATCCAGATGCAGGACCGCCCGGTTGTACATGGCTTCATCAGCGTGTATAAGCATGGACAAAGTTAAAACAATTTGTTTAATAATGCCATCTTCTGGATCGCGCGGGATGGCGGGGCTTCGCAAATTTAAAACAAGGCAGCCCATCGATAGCGGCCATCGTCTGGAGTAGCAGTCCACTTTATCCCGTTTCATAATCCAGGCAGTCGTAGTACATGCCTGCTGCAGGTAGTCGTAAAACTGTAGAGATGGCATTGAGGAAATCCTCCGTTGGCAGATGGTAGAACCGTAGAATCTTCTGGCGTGGGTAACTCAATAAATCTCTACGATTCTATGCAGCGCCCATAGGCGCTGTAATTCTACGGCTCTACAAACCCTCAATTGAAAAAGGATCAACCCAGGACACATGACCAACTTTATCATCATAGCTATCCTTTCCACACAGAAAAGTGATGATTTCATACCTTACGCACAGAAAACACCCTAAATGAAAAATCAGGTACCATCAGCCAGCAAGTATGCCCTCTACGTATTGACTACCGTCTTCTTCTTTTGGGGATTTGTAGCGGCTTCCAATACCGTGCTCATCCCCTTCTTCAAGGAGAATTTCAAACTGGCTCAATGGCAATCCCAACTCGTAGATCTGGCTTTTTATGCCGCCTACTTTGGTGGATCCCTGATCTATTTTATTTACGCGGTCACCAAAGGGGATCTTCTGAATAAAATTGGATATAAAAAAGGGTTAATCGTCGGGTTTATGTTATCGGCTTTGGGTGCGTTATTATTGATTCCCGCTGCATCATTTGGTTCCTATACTTTTTTACTCATCGCACTGGCCGTTATCGGTCTCGGCTTCACCTTGCAGCAGATCGTAGCCAACCCCTACATGATTGCCATTGGCAACCCGGCGACTGGCGCGCAGCGGATAAATATGGCAGGCGGAATTAACTCGCTGGGCACCATGATCGGCCCCCTTTTAATAAGCTGGGCCCTCTTTGGCCAAATCAACGAAGCGAATCCCACCAGCCTGGATGTAGTACAGGTTCCCTACCTTATACTGGCCCTATGCCTGGTTTTGTTTGCCGTACTACTGAGTTATTCCCGATTGCCCGCAATTACAAAAAATGAAAAACTGCAACACGATCTGGGCGCGCTCAAATTCCCTCAGCTCACCCTGGGCATGGCAGCTATATTCGTCTATGTTGGGGTAGAAGTCTCTATCCAGAGCAATATGCCTGCCCTGATGAGCGAACCATCCATCCTCGGCCTTGGGCATACCGAAACAGTACATTTTATCAGCTTGTACTGGGGTAGCCTGATGATCGGTCGCTGGACAGGCGCCATCGGTGTATTCAATCCAACTCCCGCCCTCAAACGATTGCTGATTACCGTCATTCCACTGGGAGCTTTTGCGGTTATATTATTAGTAAACAAAATCAAAGGCAGCCCAATGGATGACTTATTGGGTTACCTGCCGTTTGTCTTCATCGCCATTGCCGGTTTTTATCTGGGTCAGGACAAGCCCGCACGCACGCTGATACTATTCAGCCTCCTTGGTATGGCGATGATGCTGCTCGGCCTTTTTCTTGATGGTCGCCTCGCATTGTATGCGTTTGTCTCCGGCGGACTCTTCTGCTCCATCATGTGGCCCTGTATTTTTGCACTGTCTATTGCGGGATTGGGTAAATACACCAATCAGGGATCTTCTTTACTGGTGATGATGATCCTCGGTGGTGCTATTATCCCGCCATTGCAGGGCTACCTGGCTGATGTGGTGACGATTCATCTGAGCTATTGGGTGCCGGTGGTTTGTTTTGCCTTTTTGGCCTTTTATGCCTGGAAAGTACGCCGCGTCCTTGCTGCCCAGGGCATCAACTACGATCGGATGCAAAACACCCCTTCCGAGCCTGTGTAATTGATCTCCGGGGCGCTACCCTATTGGATCCATTTCATGCTGACCGGCCTGTTAGCCCTGATGTACATCGGAATATTCCGTTCATGGAAACTATTGTTTTACAAGTAGAGTGCGTTTGGTGTCGGTGTCGCCCTTCCATTCGGCCATATACATACCAGATGTCCAGTCTGCTGAGGATATATCCTTGATGGTCCCAAGTACTGCCGGGCCAAATACCACTTGACCATCTATCCGGTATATGGTCAACTTACCTTCTTGATTGTCGCCCGACCAGTCGAGGTTCAACCAATCAGTAAACGGGTTGGGATAAAACGTCAGTTGCCCGTTATCCCATCCATCCCGTACCTCTGCTTCTGGATCGGTCGTTAAATTTTCCATATCATCCACCTTTTGCGGAGCACAGGGTTCCTCTACGATAGCCAGTTTGAGTGCTATTTCATTGATTTTCCCACCTCCATCGATTCTGGTATCCTCAACGACCACTAACCAGTCGCGCTGGAAGACAAATTCGTGTTTACTTCCCGGAGGTACCGCGGTGATATCTGACCCGGTAATCGTCAATAATTCAATGGTATTGTAGTTGATCACCAGGAAAAGATAGGCCTGATTGATCTGCAAACCTTGCAGCAAGCCTCCTTTGGCCGATTTGTAGGTGAGTAAAATGCGATCGTTGGGTAAAAAGCCCGACTCCTCCAGGAAGGATTGTACGGCAATGCCGGAAAAGTTATTTGTACTTTCATCAACGAGGATACCCTGGACTGGCAATAAAAAGTGAACACCGCATTGGCCGCCTAAAATCCAATCGACCGAATTAAATACACTCAACTGATCTCCATGTGGCAACATATGTCCCTGGTTGAAATCACCTACTCTTGGCTTGACTGAAGAACATGTATAATGTGCCGCCACCTTTTGCCCAGTCGCGTTGTACACATTGATGTTGTATACCTGGTCATTCAATGTCACCTTAACATCTCCCTGGTTTTGTCCAAGCAGCCCGCTACAGCTATTCTCCTTCATAACTGTGGCCTTATGATTCAGAGGAGCATAAATCGTTATTTCCAGGTCATTGACAGATTCATGTTCAATGTCCAAATAAATATCGACATCTTCCAATTTGGAAAAATAAGGGAGGAGGTAGCCGGGAAATCGAATAGCTTGCGTTGACTTGGAAGCATCCGGAATGATCAAATTGACCGGCTGAATACTACGAATTAGGGTATCCAATTTTTGGCCAAAACCATTAACGTTCAGAAAGGCCAGAACGGCCAGAGTTAGTAGTGTATGTTTCATGGGTATGATTAACTTAGCAAATCTAATGCTTTCCAGGCGAACAACCAAACGCAAAAGCCTGATTATTAACATATTTTAATAAATAATGCAAATTACGCCACATTCTAATCTCCTTATAATCGCCCTTTTTATATTCGGACCCTTTTGTTTAAAGGCACAAATTCTGGTTTCCAATACCGGATCAGACCCAAACACAGCCCTGGTTCATTCTGCTTCATCATCGGCTCATCCATCGTATTCCCTGATTCCTGCGCCTGTTTCGCTGATACCCGGGTCCGGATATTTTTCTGCATCGTCCGTTGACTGGCAGGTAGATCCTTCGTTGAAATCGGCTGCAGATGCTATTTTACAGCTCTTGCAGATTACTCCGGGAAAATCTTCCCATTCAGCCCAAATCAGCTTGATGCTGGATACCCTTCTACATACCAATCGCGAATACTACCGTTTAGACATCCAACCCACCTCCGTTAAATTAACGGCTACTAATCAAATTGGCATACTGTATGGTATCCAGACATTGGCCCAATTAGCCGTGACTTCCCATGAAGGCCAGATCAGGATTCCTGCCTGTGTCATTGAAGACTTTCCCCGCTTTCCATACAGAGGCATGCATTTGGATGTTTGCCGCCATTTTTTTCCGGTATCCTTTATCAAAAAATATATCGACCTACTCGCCCAGTATAAGTTCAACACCTTCCACTGGCACCTCACCGAGGATCAGGGCTGGCGCATCGAGATCAAAAGATATCCCCGATTAACGGAAGTCGGTGCCTGGCGCAGCGGTAGCCAAATCGGACCCTATGCCAATCAAAAATATGATACACTGCAATATGGCGGTTTTTACACCCAGGATGAAATCAGGGAAGTCGTCACCTATGCCACGGCAAGAGGGATTACGATCTTGCCGGAGATCGAACTACCAGGCCACTCCCTAGCTGCCCTTACTGCTTATCCCGAACTATCCTGCACCGGAGGGCCATTCGAGGTCGCTCGCGGCTGGGGGGTTTTCGACGATGTATATTGCCCGAAAGAAGAAACCTTCACATTTCTTGAAAATGTATTGAGTGAGGTGATGGACCTGTTTCCAGGGCAATACATACACATCGGAGGCGATGAATGTCCTAAGGTCCGTTGGAAATCGTGCCGTCATTGCCAGACACTAATGAAAAAGGAGGGGTTGAAGGATGAACACGAATTGCAGTCGTATTTTATACATCGAATAGAACGCTTCGTGAATAGTAAGGGACGAAAGATCATCGGATGGGACGAGATCCTTGAAGGAGGTCTTGCCCCTAATGCGGCGGTCATGAGTTGGCGGGGCACAGAAGGTGGCATAGCAGCCGCTAAATCCGGCCATTATGCCATAATGACCCCCGGAAGCCATTGTTATTTTGATCACTATCAGGGCGATC